>CAZLKP010000599.1:0-2146 GCA_964560095.1 uncultured Bacteroidia bacterium | reverse complement strand
GGTGGTGATGCCTGAGTCGGTATCAATGACAGCCGAGAACCCGGGCAGGTCAATCCCCAAAAAGTAGAGGAAGGTGCTGTCCTGGCAAAATCTGTAGAAATTATCTTCGAAATTCATGGAGCTTTCCTCATTTCCCAGGAAATACAGGAGGCCTTGTCCGTCGAATCGTTGAAGGAGTGCTTTTCTCCGTTCTGAATAGGTAGACGGTGAGAACATGTGATGAGTCATTCGGATCTATTTTTTTGTATAAATCGAAGATAACAGGTGAGAATCAGAATCCCCGGTTTCATGAGGAGATGGGAATGTTAGCCATAGGTTAAGGAGCTTCGACCCAATGGTAAACAACCGGTTACCTTTCGGTAAAATCTGTTTTCAGGAGTTGTTAATAGCGAAAAAGGGAGAAAATTTAATGCATCCTTAAAAACACTGATGAAGTTACTCACCTTGGCTTCTACCTACAAAATTCTCATTGTTGACGACGAGGAGGATATCCTTGATTTGCTCACCTATAACTTTGAGCAGGAAGGCTATGAAGTGTTTCGTGCTGGTGACGGCGTCCAGGCCCTGAAGATCGCGGAGAAGGAACGTCCTGACCTGATTGTGCTGGACATCATGATGCCCAAAAAGGACGGAGTGACCACCTGCATGGAACTCCGTGCCACCCCTGGTCTTGAAGACATTCCGGTTGTGTTTTTGACAGCCCGTGCAGAGGAATACTCAGAGGTGGCCGGCTTTGAGGCGGGAGCTGATGACTATATTTACAAGCCTATCAAGCCAAGGGTGCTGAAAAGCCGGGTGAAAGCGCTCCTGCGGAGAAAAGACAAGGGCAGCCGCAAGGATGCGGAGCTCATCACAATTCACGATCTGGAGATCCTGAAGGACGAATACGTGGTAAAGCGGGGCGGAACGAGTGTGTCTCTACCCAGAAAAGAATTTGAGTTGTTCTACTTTCTCGCTTCCCGGCCTGGCAAAGTGTTCAGTCGCGAAGATCTGCTGGTACATATCTGGGAAAATGTACACGTTACTGACCGAACCGTAGATGTGCACGTTAGGAAACTTCGCGAAAAAATCGGCTCGAACTATATCGTGACCATCAAAGGTGTCGGTTATAAGTTTCTTCCGGAATAATAATTGAAACCCGGAACCATTTCACCGAACACCTTACATACCAGGATTCATTTATGTGGATTTAACACTGTAATAAAACGGAGGCCCCACCTTACGAGAATCCTTTTCCAGTTGTTACTCCGATATCCACGAGCGCTGATGCAACCTCTGCTGTTGATCATTGACGACGAAGAAGACATCCTTGATCTGCTTTCCTACAACTTTTCCCGCGAGGGGTTTACTGTGGCCGCCTTTGACCGGGGCGAGCCTGCGATGGAATACCTGTCTCATCATCGCCCGGATCTTATTTTGTGTGACTGGATGATGCCCGGCCTTTCCGGGATCGAGATTTGCCGACAGATAAAAAGTAATCTGGACATGGCCGACATTCCCTTTGTGATGTTCACATGCCGAAGTGAAAAGGCGGCCATTCGCGAAGCCCGCGCCGAAGGAGTGACAGATTTTATTGTCAAACCGGTCCGGATACTGGAACTGATCCATCGGGTGAAAGGGCTTGTGCAGGATCAAGCTGCCTGAGTGGGATGCATGTAAAGGTTTTGTACCTTTACCCAAAACCAGCGACTATGCTTCGGTCTGTGATCAGAGTGCCTTTTACCATCAGTGATTTGTATGGGGGGTTTGCCTCAGCGCCCGGTCTCCTGATTCTCGAGGGGGAAGATCTGATCCTGGAGTTTCAGATCCGGGACGAAATATTCGGCGTTGTTAAAGGAGATGCGAAAGTGGAGAGAATCCAGCTTACCGCAGTGGAATCTGTCGAGTACAAACAAAACTGGTTCCGGTCATTGTTGATCATCCGGGTCTTCAGCCTCCTGGATCTGAATGGGATTCCCGGGGCTTCCAAGGGAGAGCTCAAACTGAAGATCAGTCGCAAAGACCGGCAGCGCGCCAAAGAGCTGGAATCACGGGTAAAATACATCCTATCAGAAATACGACTCAGAGATCTGGACGATTGGGATCAGGCCTGATCAGTTTCTCGATTCTTCGATCCACCGCATGGCTCGCTTGTGCATCTGATGCC
>CAZLKP010000598.1:0-2148 GCA_964560095.1 uncultured Bacteroidia bacterium | reverse complement strand
AGGCGAAAAGGGGTTGAACAGGAGAAAAAGAAGAGCGACTACCGCCGCAGCGCTCAGGCTGATCCAGAGGGGGGAAAATCCCCGAAACCGGGATGGTTGGTACCGGTATGGGGCTGTTTGGGCGATGAGTGTCTGTTTGGCCTGGGCTCGTTCCTCTGCCCGCAGAATCACCACCTCCCGTTGTCGTGATTGGAGCTGGTGGCGAAGGTCGGGTTCGAGGCGCAACCGTTCTTCAAAGGCAAGCAGCTCCTCCCGGGAGAGGCCTCCGGCCAAATAATCGGCGATGCGTTGAAAGTCAGGATTCATGGGCAGAGGATGAAGCTATGTTGATATGTTTGACCCATTGCTGGTAGCAGCGGTGGCGGGTGACCTTGACGACATTGGCGCTGGAGAAGTTCATGGCTTCGGCGATTTCCTGATGAGAGCGGGACTCGACGTAGACCATTTTGAGCAATTGCTGGCAGCGATCTCCCAATTTGCCGAGAGCCTGCTGCACCTGTTGAATCAGGGCCTTTTGTTCGAGGAGTTCTTCGCCGGGAAACGGAAGCTCTCCCTGGGTTTCCATTACCAGAATCTGGTGTTCGAGGTCAGATTTGGCAGCTTCCCATTTGCTTTGTGTCCGATTTTTCTCCCGCCAGAGATTCCAGCAAATCCCGAAGAGATAGGCCTTCAGGTTGGTGATCTGGGTAAGTTTTCTGGTGAGAATATTATCTCGAAAGATCAATATGGCATCCATCAGTAGGTCTTCAGCGTCTTCAGGTGAGCAGGTGGTTTTTCGAAGTAAGGTGCGAATGCAATAGCCGGATACCTGTTGGTACACAGCTGTGAGGGCTTGATTGTCGCCTTGTTGTAAGGATTGAAGAATCTCCGGGGTTGTCATGGATACAGACGTTTGGCCGGCTGAATGCCGGTTTTGATCCTGTTTGTCGAATATCCAATCTACAGATTTCTGGGGTCATCATGGAACAAGCTCCGAACGAATACAGCTGCTCTTTATGAAGGAATGATGAAAACGGCAGTCGGGTTAACAGAAGCATCAAAGAAGTTTTCTGGCTTCCCAACATCCCGCTATCCGAAAGAGTTGAATCAGAGAATAAAAATTATCATTAGCTTTGCCGCCAATTATATCTCAATCGACTATTCCAATGACCAAATCTATTCTCTCCATCATGCTGATTGCTGCCATGACACTGTTTATGGCCTGCAATGAGATATCTTCATCTGCCGAGACCGAAGAAAAAGCTCCCGAACAGGAGCAGGCCCCTGCTACTGTTGCCTCTTCCGCTACAATGGTGATGCTCAATGACACCATTGCCAGCCCGCGCAAGCAGGTCACCGGCTCAATCGACGATGTCGATCTCACCATTGTCTATGGCAGCCCATCCAAAAAAGAACGTACTCTCTGGGGCGACCTCGTTCCTTACGATGCTGTCTGGCGCACCGGTGCCAATGAGGCAACAACCATCGAATTTTCTGGTGACGTGGCCATCGAAGAGCAGGTGCTGCCCGCCGGAACCTATGGTTTTTTCACCATCCCGGGCGAAAATGACTGGACCCTCATCTTCAATGAAGTGGCGGAACAGTGGGGCGCCTACGATTACGACGAAACCAAAGATGTCATGCGGGTGAAAGTCGTTCCGCATACTGCGGCCGACAGCTCCGAAACCCTGGATTTTGATATCCGTGGTGATGAGGTGATGTTCATGTGGGGCGACCTCGTCGTTCCCTTTGAAGTGTCTGCAGCGGAGTAATCTTCGCCCCAGACACCTTTTGCTAGGCCAACATCTGTGACGACGGACAGAAGGCGCAATGGTCGCATAGAACAAATAGTTCCGCGGCCATTGCGCCTTTGTTTCAGATCAGGGGTAGGCGAGATCGATTCTGTCTCCTCTTTACCGAATGACCCAGCGTTCCCAGATCATGGTCTCCGCTGATTGCACCCCCAGAAGATACAGTCCCGCTGGAAGCTCGGGCAATTGTATTATACCTTCTCCGGGTGTCAAATCCCATGAGCGGATCTTCTGCCCGGACAGATCTCTGAGGAACAGGGTTCCACCCATGGGTTGGGTCCAGCGGTATTGTAGCTGATCCATCGCAGGATTGGGGCCAAGAAACAGCCCCAGATTCGATAAGTCCCGCTCGAGGGAC
>CAZLKP010000597.1:0-2159 GCA_964560095.1 uncultured Bacteroidia bacterium | reverse complement strand
TGTCTACCCGGCGATGGGGTGGATATCTTGTCCCGGGCCCTGACCAATGCCCGTGCGGTCAAGTCGTACCTTGAGTTTGCCCAGCGAAAGAAAGAGGATCAGTTTCGGGCACAGTCTCGCTACAGCTATGAACACCAGTTGCGGGTAGCCATCCCGATCAATTGCCTACTGTTTTTGCTGATCGGCGTTTCCCTGGGTTCCATTATCCGGAGAGGCGGGCTGGGGGTACCGGCACTGGTTTCGATAACCCTGTTTATTCTGTTTTATGTGCTGACCACCTACGGGCGCAAGGCATCGAAGGACGGCAGTATTGACCCGTGGCTGGGTGCCTGGATATCGGTCATGGTTTTTGCGCCTCTGGCGCTGGTTCTGATGTACCAGGCGACCACCGACTCGCGAATTTTGGACGAAAGCCAGTGGGGCATGATTCGGGATCGGGTATGGGGGGTGTGGAACTTTTTGCGGGAAAAGGCGAAGGGGATCCTGCCGACAAAAAAATCCCGGCTCACATAGTGCAGCCGGGAGAAATGTCAATGTCATGTTTTTGGGGCATATTAGACAACCACGACAGAGTTTTGTGTGCCAAAGGGGCTGTGAACATACTTGTCGGCTTCGTCGTCATTTTCCCAATTTTGCCCGTCTATGAGATAGCGAAACTGGTACTCACGGCCCTGCTCTAGATCAAGCGTAGCTGAGAAGGAACCGTTTTTCAGGGGTTTGAGGGCTTGGCCCTTCTTATCCCAGTCGTTGAAATCGCCTACAACAAACACTTTGCTGGCGTTGGGAGCCATTTCTGCAGGAACTTTGAATGTTACTTTGCAGACAGGCTTTGTCTTCAGGAACTTTTTTGTAAGACTCATAGTGCTGAAAGAATATGAACACGCCTGAATTGGTTCGAAAATTCGTATAAAACCTTACCCTGTTGTATGTAAATGATAATGATATAAAGGTTTTATCAACAGTATCCGAATCAAATCACGGGTGCAAGAATAGAAACTTCGGGAACATAGACAAACAAAAACAGGGCCGCAGAGGCCCTGTTGATGTTAATATTCCGAAAACAATTACGGTCTCACTATCGGATTCTATCCACCGACCGAACCAGATCTTCGTCTTTTTTGATCCGTCGTGCGGCCAGCCAGGTCAGCACCAAGGCTAGTAGGGGAGCGGCCCAGCCATATTCGGGCCCCGACTCTTCTGCCTGCACTTTCATCGTCAATAAAACCAGCGCAAGAATTTCCAGGCAGATCGCCAACATGCCCATAAAGGCCCAGCGCATCTGTTTGGGGCGGTTGTTGAACTGGAAAATCACCACCATCAGCCAGATGGTGCCCACGATACTCAACACAACAAAGGCGGTGTGGGCAGCCATCATCACACCGTCGGAGTGATCCATAAACATCATCGACGTTTCGCCCTGTGACACTGACAAGCCATGAATGATTTGCTCATTATCCGCGCTGCCGGCACTCCAGAGCGGCAGAAACAGACCTGCGGCATTGAGAAGGGCTGCGAGTGCCAGGAAAAGTGTTTGAATTCGCTGGATCATGATTTTCTCGATTTGATATCCGAAGGTAGAAAATACTCCCGGCTCAGTTCAAAGCCGGGAGTCACAGATTCTGTCATCAGTTTGCCATCAGCCCATGTTCTTGATGATTTCATCACCAAATTCAGAAGTTGCCAGCTTGGTGGCTCCTTCCATCAGGCGGTGAAAATCGTAGGTGACACGCTTGTTGGCGATGGATGCTTCGATCCCTTTGACTATGAGATCGGCTGCTTCGTCCCAGCCCATGTGCTGTAGCATCATCACGCCGGACAGGATCACGGAGCTTGGATTCACCATGTCTTTGCCGGCATACTTGGGTGCGGTACCGTGGGTAGCTTCAAAGAGAGCGTGACCAGTCACATAGTTGATGTTGGCACCGGGGGCGATACCGATTCCACCTACTTGGGCTGCCAGGGCATCAGAGAGGTAATCGCCATTCAGGTTGAGCGTGGCAATCACGTCGAATTCTTTTGGGCGGGTGAGCACCTGCTGCAGGGCGATATCGGCGATGGCATCCTTGATCAGGATCTTGCCGGATGCCAGGGCTTCGTCCTGCTCCTTGTTAGCGGCTTCTTTGCTATGAATTGCTGCAGTGCGATCATACTGGCCCCAA
>CAZLKP010000596.1:0-2165 GCA_964560095.1 uncultured Bacteroidia bacterium | reverse complement strand
CGAGGTCTTCCTGAAATTCCAAAATATTGTCTTCCAGCTGTTTGACCTCATTTTGCAGTTCACTGATCTGCTGGTCTTTGACTGCACCCTCAGATTTTTCGGAAAAATATTTGATCGCGAAATAGGCCAATGCAGACAAGACCAGAATACCTGCAATCACCAGGATGGCTCTGCTGGTCGCCTGTGATCCGTCGGAGCGGTTTGCCATAAGGGTTGAATTGGTTGGGAAAAATGTTCTGCGAAGAACTAAAGTATGCGATTCAACGGAATTTACCAATGAAATCAGCAAGCATGTACGCAAAATGACTGACTGAGTTTTGAGTTTACTCGCTAATTCGAATCTAGTTGCTGAAGAAAGCGCCAGACCTCTCTCTGGGCGGCAAGTGCTGCTCCAGCAACATCCCAGCCTTTACGGTTGCGGGGCTCCACCCGATTGGAAATCCCCCGAAGCTCGGCAAATGGAATACCCTGGCGGAGCATCGCCAGAAAAAAAGCCGCCCCTTCCATTGATTCAACATCGCCCCGCCATTTTTCCCTACGCTGCCGGATAGTTTCATAGACACCCGAAACCGTGTTAACTGTCAGGCCTCTCGCCTGGGCCAGGTGCGGGAAACAGGGAGCGTCATTCCGCATTTCGTTGTAGATCTTCTTACCAGAAACCTGCATCATAGAAAACCCCAACTCCTGCAACCCCAAAAAGCCTTTCGGCGATTCAGCCCCCAGTTCCGGCAAACACTCCTCTACAATTTCTACTACCTCCCCGATTGTCAGGGAATCTGAAAATGTGCCAGCTATCCCAGTCATCAAGGCCATATCCGGGCGCTGATGCCCCAGATATTCCCCCAGCGAAAGAGCTGTAGCCGTCATCCCAATTCCTGTCGGGAGTATGGTTATCCTGCAGTGATCTGGGGGAGCTTCTTCCAGCCTCGAACGAAGCCAGTCACATTCCATGGATGTCGCCGAAACGATGAGGATCTCTTTCATGGTTACTCTTTTCGCTACACTTCCATACAGCGCCGGCAGTTGTCGAGTTAATCCAACTGCTCAGCAACCGAATCAAAAACATTCGTATCTCCTCCTTCTGTTACTACCTGACAGACCACACAGGAAAAAAGCGGGTTCTCCACCAGATACACACCCATTGATCCTCCCAGAAACAGCGAATCATGCTGCTCCCCTGCGGATAGGATCGGCTGGTATCTGCATTTGCAACAAGGCCCTGAAACCAGAAAGGCGTGACCGTGACCGGATCGGGCATGCAGGCACTCGTCAGGAGCAGGAGAAACGCCCTGTTCGATAAAAGAGATGATTTGATTGTATTTCGCATGTCATTGGATCGAGCCTCCAAATTAACAAAAGTCCCCGACCACGGGCCGGGGCACACACAAGTATCACACAATAGCGATATTAGCAAATATCATTGGGCAATGCTGATCTTGCTGAGAAGCTGAATGTCGGTGAGGTTGGAATAATCATACTGGTAAAATCCGTCTTCGCCAATCATGAGCAGGATATTTCCGAGCGGGATCACATCAAAAGCGTGAATATTGGGGAAGTGAGCCAGTTCATTCGCAGTGATGGAGCCCACATCTGCCGCATCGTAAATTTTCAGACCTTCGTCACCGTCACAAATAAACAGGGTCTCTCCGGAAATGCCCAATCCATGCGGGTTGTGAAAATTATAGGTATGAATCTGATTGGGGTTGCGAAGATCCTGGATATCCACCACAAACAGCTGATTGACACTGCCTCCGCAGTTGTTGCCGTCTCGAATGGTGACATAGGCATAGTCCTCATCTGCCACCACGGGGTCGCAGGAGCGAATATGCTGGATGGAGGAGAGCCATTGTGGATTGGTGGGATCGTCTGCTGAGTAGATATGCATGCCAGTCATGGCACCGAGGAAGAGGGTATTTCCTCTCGGGAAGATGGTTTCGATATCCCATCCGATATGCAGGCGGTTAACTTCATTGGGATCCTCGAGATTAGCGAGGTCAAAGATGATCATCTCGTTGTAGGTAACGGTGTAGAGGTGCTGTCCCAGAATGGTAAACCTGGCCATTGATCCACCTAAACCGGCGGTTTGAGCCATCTCAGCACTGGAAGAATAGTCGAGGCTCGAATTGGACGAGGACCGCGGGGCACCGGCAGCCAGGGCGTCATCC
>CAZLKP010000595.1:0-2183 GCA_964560095.1 uncultured Bacteroidia bacterium | reverse complement strand
CCGGCCTTTGGCAGGTGGACCGGTGATGATGTTGAAAATCGATTGAGACGATTCGGGCCATATATGTTCATCGGCAGATGGGACGGCAATCCAAGGTTGCATGCTATTCTTGTCGTAGGTCGGGAGGAAACCACAGATGGTCTGAATGAGGTCATCTACATCGACCCAGCTATGGGTATCCGGGTGCGAAGGACCGTCGATGCCTTCAACCGCTCCATGCTTCATGTGGGCATGGCCAGCCATAATCCGATTTATTATCCCCAGGCCGCCCGTCGGCAGCGGACGCGGAGTTTCAGGTGAAGTCGAAACCAAAAACACACTTACCATGAGCATGACCGAAGAAATTATTCCCTTGACTACCGGCTATACTGTCAGGATAACATCCGGTTCCAGAACCTGGTTCCAGCAAATGAGGATCATCCTCAATCCCAAATACCGGGACAATTACCGAGGAATCAAACGTCGATTTCTGCAGCGCTTTCAGCTGGATGAGCTTCCCGCTTCGCCTAAAGCTTTAACACCACATCAAAAACAATGGTGGAAACGAAACATCCTCGCTCAGGCAGGAAAGCCCCGAGGATTTGCCCATGTGGGTGGGAATGCCGTGGACATCGTCGTTGGAAAGCTGAGCTTGGAGCATAAGAAAAAACTCAAAGAAAGTATAGAGGCAAAAGGCTATGGCGTATTCCTGGAATCAGTAAAAAAAGGCCATAAGGCCAGATATAATGTGCCTATACATGAAGCCAATGTGTTTCATGTGTATCGAAAATGATGCCAATCCCCACCGTCATAGGGTTGATTCTTGTAGTTCAGTTATCGATTCAATCGAGGAATTACCCCAATATCAATGACTACTCATGTCTGCCCATCATGTAACCTGATCGGCTTACTCGTCTTGTCCCTGCAGCACCGATGATCGCATAAACCGTGTTTGTATTCCCTTCTCTGCAGACAGCATGTTTGCTTTCTGCAAATATGCAGACCCCGCAAATTATTTGTTGCACAACCTGATTTTTTCGAATAAATTCCTATTCATATACCCTCTCCCTGCTATGCTGCCCATCCTCCCTTACTCCCCCGAGACCATCTTTGCCCTTGATACCGCAAAGTCAATCGCGCGCGGCCACCGGCATGCCACCTTCACCGGAGGCCACCTGCTCAAAGCCCTCATGCAGGATGAAGTCGAACTCGCCGAACAGCTCGAGGCCATGGGCGTAGATGTTGCCTACCTTCAGCAATGGGCAGATATCAGAATCGCCGATCATCCAAAAATCCAGGGAGGTACCGAGGAGCCCGGACCGGATGCTGCCATGAGAAAAGGCCTCGAAATGGCTGATGGTATTCGCCTCAAAATGGTCGCAGATCAGATCAAGCCGATCTTCGTCCTGGCAGCCATGGCCAGACCCGAGGCCGTGTTCACAGCAGACCAGCTCCGGAGCCTCCAAATTACTGAAAACGAACTGCTTTCTAGTGAAGTTGCCGGGAATATATCCACCGGCACACATGCGGAAACGACACCGGCAGATGACCCATATGCCCGCCAAACAGCGACTGGCGGCCTCAAAACCCTGGAGAAATTCTGTGTCGATAAAACCGAACAGGCCAGACAAGGGAAAATAGATCCCATCATCGGCCGGGAAGGGGAAATCCGAAAAATGGCCGAGATCCTCAGCCGCCGCACCAAACCCAATGTCATGGTCGTCGGTGAACCCGGTGTCGGAAAAACGGCACTGGTGGAAGGATTTGCCCTCAAAATTGTTCAGAAAGAACTGACCGGAGACCTCCAGGAAGCAACCGTGCTCGAACTGGATGTCGGAGCGCTGGTAGCCGGCGCCTCCTACAAAGGCGAAGTAGAAGATCGCCTCAAGAAGATTATCAAGGAAGTGAAGCTCCTTCCCAAAGCCATTCTCTTTATTGATGAAATCCACATGCTGCTCGATCCCAAAGGATCGGTCGGCAGCGGGGCCGCCAACCTTCTCAAGCCTGAGCTCGCCCGGGGTGACCTCACCGTGATTGGCGCGACAACTGAAGAGGAATACCGAAAATATATCGAACGGGATGACGCCTTCAGCCGACGATTTGAACTGTTGAGAGTTACCGAACCGGATATCAACACGGCCATTCGGATGCTCAAAGCCTTGCTGCCCAACTATGAAGCGCATCACGAGCTCAAAATGGCAGCA
>CAZLKP010000594.1:0-2208 GCA_964560095.1 uncultured Bacteroidia bacterium | reverse complement strand
CGGCAGCTGATGCTTTATCCAGGATGATCTGGGCATTGTGGTGTTGCTGCAGGAAGGTAGCTGGAACCAATTCTGTAATTCCGCCTTCGACTGTCTCAGCGATAATAGGGGCTTTCCCTTCCCCCCAGGCCATAAGAATAACGGACTTGGCCTGCATGATCGTCCCCACCCCCATCGTAATCGCGCGGCGCGGCACATTTTCTTCCTGAAAAAAATCACTGGCAGCGTCCCGTATCGTGATGCGGTCCAGGGCAATCAGTCTGGTTTTGGAATTGATTCCTGATCCAGGCTCATTGAAGCCGATGTGACCGGTGCGGCCAATGCCAAGCACCTGAATATCCAGCCCTCCAAATGCCTTGATTTTTTCTTCATAGGCTTCGCAGTGAGCGGCAACGCCCTCCATGGGTAATGTCCCGTCGGGAATGTTGATGTTTTCCTTCGGGATATCGACATGGTGAAAGAGGTACTCCCACATGAATCGATGGTAGCTCTGAAGTGCCTCCGGATCTATGGGATAGTATTCGTCGAGGTTAAATGTTACGACGTTCTGAAAACTAAGCCCTTCTTCTTTGTGGAGGCGGACCAGTTCACTGTACACCCCCGTTGGCGTGGAGCCCGTGGCTAGTCCGAGGACAGCGGTTTCGTTCTTGGCGGCTTTGTGTCGAATCAGGTCGGCAATCTGTCGGGCAATTTCTTTGCTGGCTACCGAGGAATCCGGAAATATCCTGGTGGGGATTTTTTCGTAGCGGTTGATCGAAGGGACAAGCGATGCAATCATATGGGTAAATGGTTGGAAAGATAGTTGGTGAATCAGACGGTTATGATTTCAGTCCCAAGCCTGTGAAAGAGATCCAGGCTTGAGTTAGTGACAGATGCGTTGGTGATAATCCCTGTGATTTTCCCGGGCGAACAAATCATATAGGGCTGTGTGGTGCCGAGTTTATCTTCAATGACGAGGGAATACAGACTGTCAGAGGCATCGACCATGGCTCTCTTGACCTGAGTTTCGTCCCAGTCAATTTCACTGATGCCTGTTTCCTGGTGTAGGCTTCTTGTGCCAAGGATGCAAAGGTCTGCCCGCACCCCCTGAATCTGGCGAATAACTTCAGGCCCTACCGTTACTCGGGCGCTTCTGAGAAGATTTCCTCCAAGAACCACGGCTCTGACAGCTTCTTTTTCTGCAAGAATATTAGCGATTGGAAGGCTATTGGTGAAAACGGTGAGACTAAGGTCGGCTGGGATTAGTCGTGCCACCTCCATATTGGTAGTGCCTCCGTCCATGAAGGCCACCCAGTCCTTTTTAAGAATAGGGAGCATGGCTGCAGCCAGTTGTTTTTTGGCTTGTAGGGCATAGACTTCCCGCTCGCGAAAGTCAAAGGGATTTGCGGAAACCAGGATCGCACCCCCATGTACTTTTTTGGCCCGGCCCTGATCAGAGAGTTCCTTCAGATCCCGTCGGATCGTGTCTTCAGACACATTCAGCGTCCGGCTCAGGTCGGGGGTGAGGATTTTTCCTCTTCGCTTGAGTTCATTCAGGATTCGCCGTTGTCGTTCTTCTTTGAGCATTTATGCATGTTTCTACAGCAAATCTGCATATTTATGCTGTTTTTTGCAAAGAAAAGCATAAACATGCAGATTTTTTCATGAAATGGGCAAGAATTTGCACAGATTAGGGATGATTCAGATTTGATACCGGATGCCGGATCGGATTTTTCCTCGTAGATTCAGGTCCATGAAATTCCGTGTCACCTTTGCTTTTTGTTTGCTTTGCCTCGCTCCATTTTTTTCTGCCAATCTCTGGTCCCAAACCAGTCAGGATATCTGGTTTCAGAGGCGCCAGGCCTCAGAAGACCTGGTCCTGCTCCGGAACGAAGAACGGAAGATCCCGATCCTGGCGCTGGAGGGTGAGCGACCCATTGTGATATCTGTGGGAACCAACCTCCTAACACCGTTTCAAGAATATGTGCGCTACTATGCGGAGGTGGATTTGATGTCAATCTCGTACGAAGACTCAGGCGGCCCGATCCGCTTATCGCGAATGCTTCGCGATCGAACGAATGTTCTGGTTTCCTGGCATGATCCTGAGACCTGGAATGCACTATCAAGACGAGTAAGGGATCGGTGGATTGCTGCCATTCAGGATGACATTGAGGCCTATCAATCTGCGATTGTCGTAGCTGTTGGAGAGCCAGATTGCCTGAATCAGTT
>CAZLKP010000593.1:0-2225 GCA_964560095.1 uncultured Bacteroidia bacterium | reverse complement strand
GGTACCACTGGTGGTTACGATAGTTGGCGTAAAAGCGACCATACTGCCCTGTAAAATCTTCATGGTGAAGGTGTAGCCAATCGTATTCAGATAATTTGCCTTCCAGCACTTCCTGGTCATAGACCACCTCGTAAGGAATTTCCGAATAGGTCATAGCCAGGGTCACGGCATCATCCCAGGGCTGCTTGTTTTTGGGAGAATAGACCGCCACCTTGGGCGCTTTTTCCAGTTTGACCGCGTCCATATTGACGCTCTCGGAGGTGACGTAAGCGAGAATTTCGTTGGAACGACCATCCGAAATTTTCTCATAGCCCACACCCCGAATCTGCATTTCCTGCTCAAACACGGGATTGTATTTGAACATAAAGCTCCCTCCACGATAATTCAACAGCCAATCCACATCCACATCGTAGGTGATCACCCAGTAGGCGATGCCATAGGATTTGAGGTGGTCCCGCTGGGAATCATCCATGGGAATGAGCAAATAATCAGCCTTCACAAGCCCGGGTAGCAGGACCAGGGCGATCACGATCAACCAGTTCTTCATGTTGTTTTCAGCAATATTTCTAACATTACGCACAGCATCACTGAAGATCCGGACATACACCGACCGGCAGTAACCCTGATATCGATAAGATACAATATCCCCGGAAAAATGAGATATTGCTAAAGAATATAACGAGGAAGCTTCCGTATCGTTGTCCTCAATCCGCCCTTCCTTATGAATGTCCTGCAACGTATTTTGGAATCTCTGCGATTTGCCTGGAACGCCATCCGGAGTCACCGACAGCGGTCTTTCCTCACAATGATGGGCGTAGGCACGGGAATTTTTGCCATTACAGCCATCCTCACCATGGTCAATTCCCTGGAGCAATCCATGACCACGAGTCTCGCTTCTCTGGGCAACACCGTGTTTTTTGTTCACAACTGGCCCTGGGCAGAGCAGAATGAAGAATGGTACAAGTTCATCAATCGGCCCAAAGTGTCATATGAGGACTACTCCCTGTTGAAGGCCCGGCTCGAGAATACGGAGGGTATCATTTTTCAGGGTACTGCCGGAGGCCAAACGGTCAAGGCCGGAAAAAACAGCGCCTCAGGCGTGCAGGTGGAAGGCGTGACCGAAGATGCGGGAAAGATAAGCAGTTGGACCCTGACTGCTGGCCGGCCCATGACCAAGATAGAATACTTCCGGGGATCGCCGGTGGCCGTTATCGGCAGCCATGTGGCGGAAAGTTTGTTTCCCAACCAAACGGTCGTCAATCAGTACATCCGCGTGGCCGGAGAGCGACTGCTCGTGATCGGTGTGCTGGAAAAGCAGGGGCAGGGGCTCATGCAGTTTGGGGCGAGCGACGACGACAAGGTAATTGTTGCTTACCGGCAGTTTGCCGATATGTATGCCATGAACAACCGCCGGATCGATAAGCTGATCATGGTCAAAGCCAACAGTTATGATGTGCTTCCTTATGTCGAGCAGGAAACCATCGGTCTCATTCGCATGGCCCGAGGCCTTAGCCCGCGCGCAGAAGATGATTTCTCCATCAACAAGCAGGAAGCTCTCATGGATCGCTTCGACAGCGTCTTTGGCTACCTGAGAATTGGCGGTATGGTGATTTCTATTTTTTCCATCCTGATTGGAGGATTCAGCATTGGCAACATCATGTATATTTCGGTGAGAGAACGGACCAACGAGATCGGCGTGCAAAAGGCGCTGGGATCTAGCAGCGGGTTTGTGCTATCCCAATTCATCGTCGAGGCCCTGATGCTCTGCCTGATGGGCGGACTTATGGGGATCGGGATGGTATTTGTGGTTGGTGGCCTGGCTCAGGGGGTGCTGAGCACGCTTGATCTGACTTTGTCGGTGTCGTTTTCCATAGCCGACCTCCTGCTGGGCCTGGGTCTGGCCGGACTCATTGGTCTGATTGCCGGTACTGTGCCGGCATTCCTGGCTTCCCGGCTGGACCCGGTAGAAGCCATCCGGATGTAATTCCGTGCAATTCAAACAATTCCGCAGGAAACCTGTCAATCACTTTGTATGCATTCGTTAGCTGCGGAAGTTCTGGTTACTTTCGCTTCATCAACTGGAATTATTCATTTGCATGAGAGTAATCGACCACCTGAAAAACATCAAAAACCCTTCGGTAAGTGTAGAAATCATTCCTCCTAAGCGAGGACATAGCCTCCACAAACTACATTCTGCGATCGAATCCATTCTCCCTTTCAGCCCA
>CAZLKP010000592.1:0-2232 GCA_964560095.1 uncultured Bacteroidia bacterium | reverse complement strand
CTGGCAGGATCGATTTAATTAGCATGCAAAGCTGCTCCTTTCAGCTCCTGCCCCGCATGCCCAATGTATTTGAGCCGAAACATTCGTCGGTTTGCTGAAAAAATTGTACTTTAGAGGCTGCAGTTGGATGAATCAACCTATTCATTTTCGATCCCATCTGCGGACTGTTGATCCCTTGTAGTCGTCTCATCCCTCCCTTGCTCTACGCCTAATCATGGGACTATGAACCAACCGCTTTCACACCGTTTTCGACTATCTGCTTTCGCTATAGCCTTTTTTCTGATCAGCGCATCTGCTTCTGCTTCCGGACATCCGGAACAGATAGATCCTCATGTGCAGAGTCCCCAGGTCCCTACTGTGGAACAAACCAGCTCAGCGCCCGGTCAGGCCCCACCACCCGCGCAGCAGAAAAAGAAAAAGGAATCACCACTGGAGGATATGTGGAATGGCGTTCTGGACTTTTTTTATGGGTCGGAAAATGACTCTACCAAGACGAGGTAGTTGCTACTTCTCCAGGATGTCCAGCAAAACAACTGTCATAGACCTCACCCCTGTTTCCAGCGTCAATGAAGGGTCAGGATAATATCTGGCTGAGTGTAGGCCTGGTGGCATCTGGTTTCTGGCCGCATATTTTCTGAGCCGCTCTTCTGAAACAGAGTCCAAGAAAAATCCTGAGTGTAAGCAGCATTTCGACAGCGCCCGGTAACCGATGCGACCAGCCGCAAGGTCGGGAAGCACATGCAGGCCAAAAGCATACGCAGGCCTGGGGAATCGCTCATAGAGGCCATCCTCCAGCATCGCTTTCGCTCCGGCTCCAGTTTCTTCTGCAGGTTGCCCAATCAGCACAAGCGTATCAGACCACTCATCCCTGAGACTAGCCATGATCTCCGCAGTACCCAATCAGCAGGTCATATGCATATCATGGCCGCATGCATGCATGCATTACGCCGGACTCTGCTCCGGTGGCAGCTACTGTCTGTGCCCGGGTCAGGATCGGAGCAACGACGAGTAGTAAAAACCCATAGTTTTTCATAGCTACAGGAAAGACAACAGATGCAGAACATTTCTGAAAGGCGGTTCCTCGAATTTAGTTATTTTCCCCCCTTCAAAACTATCCTATGTTGAAGATTGACACCCATTCCCACATCATTCCGGAGAAGCTCCCCCGGTTTGCCGATAAATTTGGCTACGGCGACTTTATCTACCTAAATCACCATCGGCCTGGCTATGCCAATATGATGAAGGGGGACGTCTTCTTCCGGGAGATTCAGGCCAATTGCTGGGATCCCCACGTTCGCATGGATGAATATGCCGAGCACGATACCCAGATACAGGTCGTCTGCACCATTCCAGTCATGTTCAGCTACTGGGCCAAGCCTCAGGACTGCCTGGAATTGTCTCAGTTTCTCAACGATCATCTCGCACAGCTCCAGGATGAATATGCCCAAAACTATATCTCTCTGGGCAATGTGCCCATGCAGGATGCCCATCTTGCCGTGAAAGAATTGCAGCGAATTGCCGAGGACCTGCATTTGCCTGGTATTCAGATTGGCTCCAACATCAATAACTTGAACCTGAGCGAAAAGGAATTCTACCCCATCTGGGATGCCTGCGAACAGCTCGGCCTGGCCATTATGGTGCACCCCTGGGACATGATGGGCAAAAACTACATGGAAAAATACTGGCTCCCCTGGTTGGTGGGGATGCCGGCAGAAACCTCAAGGGCAGCCTGCTCGATGGTATTGGGTGGAGTGTTTGAGAAATTTCCTAACCTCCGTGTCAGCTTTTCTCATGCCAGTGGTGCTTTTCTCGCAACCATCGGTCGCATTGAGCACGGCTTCAATTGCCGGCCCGATCTTGTGGCCATCGACAATCCACACAACCCCAAAAACTACCTCGGCAAATTTTGGGTAGACAGCATCACCCACGACACGCAGATGCTCCGCTACGTGATGAACCGTGTCGGTTCCAATCGCGTATGCATCGGGTCGGATTATCCCTTTCCTCTGGGAGACCTTACCATCGGCGCTTTGGTAGATGACCTGGAACTCCCCATCGCAGACAAGGAAAACATCTACTACAAATCTGCGCTAGAATGGCTGGATTTGCCCGTGGAGCGCTTTTTGGAACAAAAGAATGTAAGACAAAGGCACAAAGAAATATGAAGGAAGGGTGCAGAAATAACAACCCTAAACCTCCGATCCATGAACTTTCTTCTGACTTCCGACTTCT
>CAZLKP010000591.1:0-2233 GCA_964560095.1 uncultured Bacteroidia bacterium | reverse complement strand
GGTCGCCACCGGGTCCGTATCCCCAGTCGGAAAACTTACCGTACTTGCCGATAAACTGCATTTTGACTGTCCCTGTCGGGCCATTCCGTTGCTTGGCAATGATGAGTTCGGCCATGCCTAGAGTCGAATTTCCCTCATCGTCGGTTTCAAACCCGTAATATTCCGGGCGATAAAGAAACATTACAATATCGGCGTCCTGCTCAATGGATCCGGATTCTCTCAGATCGGAAAGCACAGGTCGCTTGTCACCGCCACGGGACTCTACGGCACGGCTTAGCTGAGACAGGGCAATCACACATACATCCAGTTCCTTGGCGATCTCTTTCAGGGATCGTGAGATAGCGGCGATTTCCTGTTCGCGGTTGCCAGCTTTGTTGGAAGGACCAGTCATCAGCTGCAGATAGTCAATCACGAGTAAGCTGATACCTTTTTCGGCTTTGAGCCTTCGGGCTTTGGCCCGTAGATCCCAGATACTTAGGCCGGGGGTATCATCAATGTAAATCGGTGCCTTGGACAGGTTGCCGATCCGGGTAATGAGCTGTTTCCACTCGTACTCCTCCAGACGACCTGTCCGCACTTTTTGGGCATCCAGCTCTGATTCCGACACAATCATCCGTTGGGTAAGCTGTACAGCTGCCATCTCTAGTGAAAAAAAAGCCACCGGCTCCCCGAATCGAATAGCCGAATTCCGCGCCAGGGTGAGGGTGAGGGCGGTCTTACCCATTGCCGGGCGGGCAGCGATGATCACTAAGTCGGTTTTGTGGAAACCGGCCGTATTTTTGTCCAGCTCTTGTATGCCAGAGGGGATGCCGGTCACACTGCTGTCTTTGCCACGCATTTCCTCAAGGTTTTCGAGGGTTTTCATCACCAGCTCTGGCATGGCCATATAATTTCGGCGGAGGTTGGTTTCTGAAATCTCAAACAGCGATTGTTCGGCTTCATCCAGCAGCTCAAATACATCGGTGGTTTCGTCATAGGCAGAATGAATCACCGAGTCTGAGACGCGAATCAAAGAGCGGAGGATGAATTTTTCCGCCACGATCCGTGCGTGATATTCAATGTTGGCGGCTGAAGCCACGCGGGTGGTGAGCTCCGTGAGATAGAGCGGGCCACCAGTTCGTTCTAGCTTGCCGGCTTTTTTGAGGGCAGCTTTCACGGTGAGAATATCTACCGGGTCAGAATTTTGAAACAATTCCAGAATGGATTCAAAGATGTCGCGGTTTGCATCCTTGTAAAACATGGGGGGCTGCAGGATGTCAATTATCCGGTGAAGGGCATCTTTTTCCAGGAGCAAAGCGCCCAGCACCGCCTCTTCCATATCGAGAGACTGAGGGGGAAGCTTGCCCGGAGTACCGCTCACCGGGATGGCATTGGTGTTGCCCCGCTGATTTTTTTTGTTTCCTTGTGATGGGAATCCTGCCTGCTGATCTGCCATGTCCTTCTCGTCGCCAAGTGGTGGTTGTGTGATTAATGCAAGCTTAAACATACTCATCATTCTCTCATCATGCAACGAAAGCGTTGGGTATATTTAGGTGTAATTGTCTGTAAGCCAGTTGATTGGTGTCGATAGGAAATCATCCACAGTCTTGCCGGCTTATGTTGACAAATTGTGGAATCTTATCCACAAAATGTGGAAAATCAATGCAGTGATCTTACCTGGATTTCTGACTCACCCTACTCACAGGATGGTCTGCGGATGAATTTCCTCCGTCATTCTGTTATATTTGCATGATTTTAGCGGCATTTGGGGCCATCTTCAGGCTGCATGCTTCTGGAAATACTAACTTTTTCCCTCAACCGCAGTATATCCAATTCGTTTGTTGAACGATCTCCTCACTCAGGCAAGCGCATCATGCTGAATTTTTTCAAGAAGAAAGAAAATAAAGATAAGCTGGATAAAGGGCTCGAAAAAACGAAAAAGGGCCTGTTTTCCAAGCTGAAGCACTCCGTTCTGGGCCGTGGCTCCATTGATATGGATGTGCTGGACGACCTGGAGGAAGTCCTCATTTCCAGCGATGTGGGCGTCAAAACCACCGTGAAAATCATCAAACGAATTGAAGAGCGGGTAGCCCGCGAAAAATACACCAACGCTTCGGAGCTGGACCATTTGCTCAAAGACGAGATTCAGCAGGTGATTCTTGAGAATCACCCCGAGGTTCGTGACTATTTTGAATTACCGGACCAGACCCATGATGGCAAAAGAGTGCCTTACATCATCATGGTCGTAGGTGTG
>CAZLKP010000590.1:0-2239 GCA_964560095.1 uncultured Bacteroidia bacterium | reverse complement strand
TGTGTGAATTCTGTGGGGGGAACAGGCTAAGAGGTAGTGATTTACCTGCATGAAACCACAACACCCATGATCTGGATGCCTGATTCATTTGTCCATCTTACCACATCGACTTATTTTCCCCCACCAAACCAATCTACTACATATGTCGCGTTTCCTGCTACTCGCTATGCTGGGACTGGGGTGTCTGCCTGCGTGGACGCAGACGTTTCCGGATTCTGCCTGGCAACAAGGTTTTTTTCACCAGGGAGATACGACCTGGTTTGCCTTTGATGCCAGTGTGTATGGCGTTACCCCAGACAAGGTCATTGTGACCGGCGCTTTCAGAGCCTGGGATCAGAACATGAACGATGATGCCTGGGAACTTACGTCTGTCGGAAACAGTCGCTGGATGCTCGCAGTTTCCAACCCTGACTACACTATTTTCGCCCCTCAAACCGAATTCAAATACCGCATTGACGAGGGAACCTGGTTGCAGCCACCTGCCGGGACTCCCAACGAAAAAGGTGGCAACCTTTTCTTATTCCCTCATATAACTCCACCTTCCGTGAAAGCAGAAATCCGCCGTTCCGGTACAATCTGGGTACAATTTCAGGGGGCTGAGCGCCCACTTTCTCCTTCCGCCTATTCCCTTACAAATGCTGCCGGCGAGTCCATTACAATTGCTGATGTGCTACCTAATGAGTCGCATACAGCCCTCATCACCCCGGCCTACCCCATCGACATTCGACGGGTATATTACCTGGAGATCCCTTCTCTGAGGCTCAAGTCGCTTTGTTCATTTGATGGCTGGTTTCGGGAATTGTATTCCAGCAAACCTCTGGGAGCCAATATTTCCGAAAACGGCCAATCCACATCCTTCCGGTTGTTTGCCCCCAGGGCCGAACTCATCAAGCTCTATTTGTATAAAGGCAAAGACGATGAGGAAGCCTACCGGGTCGTAGATATGACGGTTGACGAAGATGGAACCTGGGAAGCTACGTTTGAGGAAAATCTCAAAGGCGTATGGTATGATTTCACAGTTCATGGTGCGGACGACCCGGGGAATAATTTCTACGAAACCAATCCGGTTCATATTTCCGATCCCTATGCCAGAGTCAGTGATGATACCTGGGGCAAATGCCGGGTCTGGCCAGCAACAGAACCTGCCACACCGCTGGCAAATGGTATTCCGCCTGCTGAAGACGTCATTGCCTATGAAGTGCATGTGCAGGATTTTACCGATTTACTGCCTGTGTCCGACGAGCTGAAAGGCACCATTCCGGCGTTCACAAAGCGCGGACTTACCAATGACCGCGGGGAAAAAATCGGCTTCGACTATCTGGTGGACCTGGGCATCAATGTGCTGCACCTGATGCCGGTGCAGGAATACCTCCACTATCCCGATGAATGGTGGAAACCCGCCTTTGAACATGATCCCTTTATGATCGATCAGGGAATCGCAGAGGAGAATTATCAATGGGGATACCGAACGTCCCACTGTTTTGCGGTGGAGTCCAGATACAGACAACGAGGAACAGAACCCGGAGCCGAACGGGAGCAGTTCCGCGACCTGGTGCAGGCCTTTCACGATGAAGATATTGCTGTAATCATTGACATCGTGCCCAATCATACAGCGGAAAACATGGACAAAGATCCCTACTATTTCCACTGGAGCGTGATGGATCAGCAATATTACTATCGCACAGATAACCTGGAGCTAATCGGGGAATATGGCAACGAGGTAAAAACCGAAAACCGACCCATGGTACAACGCTGGCTCATTGACCAGTGTAAGCACTGGATTGAGGAATTTGGGATAGATGGCTTCCGGATTGACCTGGCTGGCCAGATTGATCGGCAGACGCTGGAAAAAGTACGGGAAGCTCTCGGCCCGGATGTTATTATTTATGGCGAACCCTGGATCGCCTCCTACGACCCTGCTTTCGAATCCAACCCCTCCTGGGATTGGTACAAACACGATTCCCCCATCATTTTCTTTCAGGATGAGGCCCGAAATGCCATCAAAGGACCTGTGAGCAATCCGGAGGTGAAAGGCAGGGACCAGGGCTATGCTGGCGGGAATTACAAGGAAAAAGAAAAGGTGAAAACCGCAATTACCGCGACATTCCCTGATGACAAAACACCCAACAGCGGCATCAGTTATCTCGACATTCACGACAACTGGGCCCTGGCCGATCAGTTTGCCCACAAAGACTGGAACGGCAACCTGGGCGTAGATGAAGACCGCTACAAAATAGCT
>CAZLKP010000589.1:0-2239 GCA_964560095.1 uncultured Bacteroidia bacterium | reverse complement strand
GTTATGCACATAGCGTCGATTGGAAATTTGAGCGATAGGTGCTGTGTCGCAAGCCCCCAGGCACTCTGCAGCCCGGCACCAGATCTTACCATCTGTTCCGATGCCTTTCTCATCCGCCCCGATTTTCTCCCGCACGTATTGCAGCATTTCTGGACCGCCGATCACGCTGCATGAGAAACAGGTACAGACCTCAATGAGGTGTTTGGGCACCTTCTCTTTAAAATACATGGTATAGAATGAGGCCACTCCATAGACATGGGAGTAAGGCAGGTTAAGCGTGGTGGCCACCAGGCGCATGGCCGCTGGTGATAGCCAGCCAAATTTTTCCTGGGCGATCCACAGCGCGGGCATTACAGCTGACCGGGCTTCCGGATATTTGGCTACATACTGCTGGATCTCCTTCAGTTCCTCAGCCGAAAATTCAAATACAGGTTCCTCTGCCATGTAGGATTGGTGATCGATTGCGGAGTAAAAGTAAGGAATTATCCCTGCCTTCCCAATCCACATGCCCACATAGGATGAAGGAAAGATGAGGGAAAGATGAAGCCAAAATAAGCGTTAAAAGATGCATCTCACCTCCTCGTACCATCCGGATGTAAGAAAGTTCCCATTTAGGTATGATCTCTGACCATTCAAGAGAGGATCGGGGCGGGTGAGCGAAATAGCAAGATTCTACGCAGGTCCAGCTCCTATATTTGATTATACAGACAAGGCAAAAATTCTTCATCCTCGCTGTCTGTTTCGTTCTTTTTTATGTAATCCCGGCTTTCAAACGTCCCTATCAGGACAGAATCCAATGCTCTGTTATTTCACCAATCACCGCCTTCCCTGAAGGAATTTCACCATGAATAGCAATCGGAAAATCTTCAAGGTATTTGTCCTTGTCATTGAGTTTATCATCATCAACCTTAGCTGCAAGTTTGGGTATTTTCTGCGTTTCGGAGAGTTCAGTGAGCCGTCGGAGTCATATGTCATGTTTTTTCTGCTCTTTACGCTTGCATGGATCCTGGCTTCGCTCTTTACCAATGCGTACGAGCAACGAAAGCTGCTGAGCCTCAATCAGTTTTTGCAAAGTTTCGGCGCCACCCTGTTTGTCCACCTGTTTATCGTCACCGTGTTTATTGTATCGGTGAAAATGCACATCCTCTCCAGAGAATATCTTCTCTACACCTATATCGCTTCTTCTGTTTCGATTTTCATCTTCCGGTCCATGATGGGATTGGCCTATCGATACTACAACAGCATGACCTACACCATTCGCAAAATGGCCCTAGTCGGAGGGGATGAAGGAGTAGAAGAGCTTTATGAACATTTCAGCTCAAAAAACACGACCATTTACCGCTTTTTGGAGAACATTGACCCTGAGCTCTCGGAGTTCGAGCGTAAGGTCCTGATCCGGGAAGAAGTGGATGCCCTCAAGACCTTTTGCAAAGAGGAAGGGATCAATGAGATCTACATGTCTCTCAATTTGCTGAATGACGACCTGATCGAAGAGCTGTCGGATTTCGCAGATGATAGCTTCGTATATTTCCGTATGGTTACCGACTTTAAGAAGCTCGGGCCGCGTTCTGTCAACGTCGATTTTTTTGGCCACACGCCGATCCTGAGTCTGCGGAAAGAACCCCTCGCGACTGTGTTTAACCAAACACTCAAGCGGGGATTCGATATCGCATTTTCGCTGTCCGTCATCCTATTTGTCTTCCCAATTCTGATTCCGATTGTCGGTTTGTTGATCAAGCTCGAATCATCCGGGCCGATTTTCTTCCGTCAGCTTCGCACGGGCAAAAACGGACGTGACTTCCTTTGCTACAAGTTCAGAACCATGACCGTCAACAAAGATTCGGACAAAGTTCAAGCGACCAAAAATGACAAGCGAATCACAAAAATTGGCGGAATTCTTCGCAAGACCAGTCTGGATGAGTTTCCGCAGTTCATCAATGTACTGAAAGGCGATATGTCGGTCGTAGGACCCAGGCCACACATGCTCAAGCACACCGACGAATACTCCCAGATCATCAACAAGTATCTGTTCCGTCACTTCATCACTCCGGGCATCACGGGATATGCACAGGTGAATGGATACCGTGGAGAAACGACTGACCCGGAAATGATGCGCAAGCGTGTAGAGCACGACGCCTGGTATGTAGAAAACTGGAGTTTATTCCTTGATATCAAAATCATCTTCCTCACGGTCTGGAACGCCGTGAGAGGAGAGGAAAACGCCTACTGATTCACACAT
>CAZLKP010000588.1:0-2248 GCA_964560095.1 uncultured Bacteroidia bacterium | reverse complement strand
ACGTTCATGCGCATGAAGGAAGATCACCCTGGGTCACCGAATAATAAATCCCCGAAACATTCCTCCGCATGTTTCTTCCCTCTCCACGTGGGTGAGGGCTAGGGAAAGGGCAAATCATCATAGGAGATAGATGAAGTGGAAAAGCATAGTGCCTTTGATTAGGCAACCCTCCATCCTGCGGTTTTGTGACAATTGAGCCGTTCCTTTTTGCTTCATCTCTGGAGCCCCTGCAGATATTGGGCACTCTTTTTCAAGGCAACACGCGGGTTAACGACGAGATCTTGCTCTACAAAAAAGTGCTTTACACTACCAGCTTCTGCTGCTTCGATGATTCCTTCGAGATCAATGACTCCATCACCGCAGTTGGTCATGAAAGGAAATAAATCCATCCACTGCGACATATCGCCACCATCGCCAGAAAAGCGCTTGTCCTCGGCCATATCCTTGAGGTGGAGCATGTGGTAGCGGTCTGGGTATTTCTTGAGCAATCCAACCGGATCCATCCCACCAGCATAAGTCCAGAAAACGTCCATTTCGAAAAAGACCAGACCCGGATCCGTGTTGTCGAGCATGAGATACAGGGGCACTTCTCCCTCCATTTCCTGGAGTCCATAGCCGTGATTGTGATAGCCAAATTTGAGTCCCACAGCCTTCGCTGCAGCTCCGATGGCATTGAACCGATCGGCCATGCGCTTGTAATCGTCGAGACTTGTTCGCTGGTCATCGGGAATGGCAGGGAGTGTTACGTAGGTAAATCCCAATTGGTCACCAGCCTCTCCGAGATGGACCATCCGGGTTTCCAGGGTGAGCAAATCCGTATGCGCTCCGGGTGCCTTCAGGGCAAATTCATCAAGCATGGCTTTCATCTCAGCGGGACTGTGACCAAAGCACCCACTTCCGCTGAATCCCAGCATCTGGGCAGCTTGCTTCCAGCCTTCGATCGCCTCCGGCGCACTGAAGGTGTAGGGACCAAACAGTTCCAGCTCCTTGTATCCCATATCTGCGAGCATGGAAAACGTGCGCCGAACATCTTCATCCAACATTTTGGGGAGGGAAAACAATTGTATGCCGATGGTTTTCATGCGTTTTGATAAGGCTTTGACCACCAGAGACGGAGCGAGACTTATAGCTGCGAGAGCTGTGGACTGGCGGAGGAACTGACGTCGTTTCATCTTTATCGGGGTTGAAAAGGCGAATAGGCCTAGAAAAGAGCAGGTGATTGTGAGGGATTGGGGCTTAAAGTGGTATTTTTTGACGGAAAATCCAGCCTGAACAGTTAGGCATCACAAAGGGAAAAATTGTAGTTTGAAGGTTCATCTACTACCCGTATGTCGAATCTGAATAAAGTTGTCAAAGATGCTGCAGAAGCCGTTCGCGATATCGAAAGCGGCATGACCCTGATGCTGGGAGGCTTTGGGCTCTGTGGGATTCCGGAGAATTGTATTGCTGCCCTGGTCAAAAAAGGGATTATGGACCTCACCTGCATTTCCAATAATGCAGGTGTGGATGATTTTGGCCTGGGGCTGTTGCTGCAAAAGCGCCAGATCAAAAAAATGGTGTCCTCCTATGTCGGGGAGAATGATGAATTTGAGCGGCAGATGCTCAGTGGTGAGCTGGAGGTGGATCTGATCCCGCAGGGATCTCTGGCGGCCCGCTGCCAGGCAGGTGGCTCGGGAATTCCGGCATTTTTTACGCCAGCTGGTTATGGAACGGAAGTGGCTGAAGGGAAAGAGGTGCGCTACTTCAACGGCAAGCCCCATATCATGGAATCGGCGCTAACAGCTGATTTTGCCATTGTCAAAGCCTGGAAGGGCGATCGCTTCGGCAACTTGATCTACAAAGGCACCGCCCGCAACTTCAACCCGGTGATGGCCATGGCTGGCCGTATTACCATTGCCGAAGTCGAGCAGCTGGTCGAACCCGGCAAACTCGACCCCAATTTCGTTCACACACCCGGTGTCTTTGTTCAGCGAATTTTCGAAGGAACCAACTACGAAAAGCGCATCGAACAACGTACGGTGAGGAAGAGATAAGGGAAAGGGAATATGGGAAAAAGTACTGCCGCGGGGAATAGGGTGAAGAAGAGGTCGTGCTTCGGGAAATAAGGAAATAAGGAAACCGGTAGTTCTTAATTCTTCACTTTGCCCCCACTAGGAATGTGCCATTAACTTTTGTCCAATATTCTCCAGCCTTTATGCTCTTTTCTCGCATCTCAGAGAGCGCTGGTCCGGTTTGTTCGGTGCCAGCT
>CAZLKP010000587.1:1904-2249 GCA_964560095.1 uncultured Bacteroidia bacterium | reverse complement strand
TGCCGCTCCCGCTAAGGGATAGTTTGAGAAGAGTAGTACGTCATAAAGAAATATTCAACCGTTTTCTCGTTGCTTACCATAATCACAGTAAGCAACCTCCACGGATGTTGGCATGAAAGAGCATGGCTTCACGATTAATCAGAAGACCCTTCACGGCGGTGAAGGGTCTCGGTGTTTCTCATGGATACCAAATGCGTTGCGTCAACACTTGCGCTTTGTCAAGTAGCGAGTAATGGGTAGGACGGCTGCAGCCTTTCGACTCTGCTCAGGGCACCGCTTTGGTTGTATCTCAGCGTTGAAAAACCTTCGTTATTTTCAACTAACGCAGCTTTTTCGCCTTGATCT
>CAZLKP010000587.1:0-1894 GCA_964560095.1 uncultured Bacteroidia bacterium | reverse complement strand
CATCTGCGACCGACTACCCATCATCTTTCCCTTGAATCAGTACGGGGTTGATGGGATGTTTCCCGTTAGTTCATCACCTTAACCTAGGGCCAGCTTCGATGATCTTCTGAGTGGTTCCAGCTTCGAACTTCTTGAAGTTTTCCTGGAACAATGTGATCAGCTTTTCTTTGGTCTTGTCATAAGCTCCCTTATCTGCCCAGGTATTTTTGGGGACGAGGATATCGGAAGGAACGTCGGGACAGCTCAGAGGAATCTCAAGATTTAGCTCTTCGTCGTAGGTCGTTTCTACGTTGTCGAAGGCGCCATCGTGAATGGCATCAATGATCGCGCGCGTGTACTTGAGCTTGATACGTGAGCCAGTACCGAAGGCACCGCCGGTCCAGCCAGTGTTGACCAGCCAGGCTTGGACGCCGTGCTTACTGAGCTTCTCGGCGAGCAGCTCGGCGTAGCGGCTGGGATGCCACATCATGAAGGCAGCACCAAAGTTGGCAGAGAAGGTCGCCTCTGGCTCCGTTACGCCCACTTCAGTTCCAGCTACTTTTGCTGTGTAACCAGCTATGAAGTGGTAGGAAGCCTGTTCGGGCGTCAGCTTGCTCACTGGTGGTAACACACCAAAGGCATCACAGGTAAGAAAAATTACGTGGTTCGGGTGCCCGGCGATGCAGGGCATCTGAATGTTGTCGATGTAGTCAATCGGGTATGAGGCCCGGGTGTTCTGGGTAATGCTGGTGTCGGAGTAGTCCACTTCATGGGTTTCCGGGTCGTACACCAGGTTTTCTAGGACGGTGCCGTAGCGAATGGCGTTAAAGATGTCCGGCTCTTTTTCAGCGGAAAGGTCGATGGCTTTGGCGTAACAGCCGCCTTCGACGTTAAATACGCCATCGTCGGTCCACACGTGCTCGTCATCCCCGATGAGTTTCCGTTTCGGATCGGCAGAGAGGGTTGTCTTGCCGGTTCCGGACAGGCCAAACAGGATAGACACGTTGCCTTCGTCATCGACGTTGGCGGAGCAGTGCATCGGCAGGGTATCCTGCAGTGGCATGAGGTAATTCACGACCGTGAAGATGCCTTTCTTCATTTCGCCGGCATATTCGGTACCAAGGATGACCATCTCGTTGCGCTCCAGGTTCAAATCAACACTGGTCTTGGAAGTCATTTCAGCGGTGTGGCGGTTGGCGGGGAACCCACCTCCGTTAAGGACCACGAAATCGGGTTCTCCGAAGTTGGCCAGTTCCTCGTCAGTAGGCATGATCAGCATATTCTGCATAAACAGCGCGTGGTAGGCGCGTGTACAAACGATGCGGATTTTGAGACGATATTTGGGATCCCATCCGGCAAATGCGTCCACGACGAAGAGTCGCTCGCGGGTGTTGAGATAATCAATCGCCCGCTCCCGGTTGATGTTGTAGATGCGCTCATCAATGGGCATATTGATATTGCCCCAGTCGATGTTGCCTTCGGACTCGGGATGGCGCACAATGCGCTTGTCCTTGGGACTACGACCGGTTTTTTCTCCTGAATACACAAGGAGGGCACCTACGTCCGAAATGGCAGTTCCTTTTTCATAGCGAAGGCCGATTTCGTACAGTTTGGCAATGCTGGTGTTACGATGGATGGTTTCTACATCGATTCCCAAATTCTTAAGGTTGAAAGCCATGGAGATGGATTTATTTGATGGTGTGACGGGGATTGGGAGAAGACTCACAATCCAAAAGGAGATTGGTTTGTGGGCTGATCTCTTTTGCAATGCTAACATAATGGCTGTACCTGTAGGAAACCACTGATCTGTGTCAGTCTGGCCGCTGTTTTTGATGACCCTTCAGTCAGGAGAAAAAAAATCCCTCATTGTTGAGCCGCGGTCTTTGAATGCTTAACTTGCGTATTGATAGATTCC
>CAZLKP010000586.1:0-2262 GCA_964560095.1 uncultured Bacteroidia bacterium | reverse complement strand
AAAATCCCCCAAAATTGCGTAAAGGAAAGGATGGAAAAAAAGGTACTTTCGCTGTGATTGAACTACCTATTTGGCGGTATAGGCCACGTTATTTTGTTGCCCTCGCCGGAGTAATGAGTCTCAAGGGTACTCATTATTTAGGTGGGCTTTTTCGCGAAGGGAAACCCCAATATTGAGCGGATAAGCGAACGGATTCCTGGTCGTACTTACTCCACTTTGCAGCATTGCAGCACGTTATCAGTGATTCTCCCTGGGATCACCGGGAGGTACTTGCGGCGGTGAGGCAGGAAATCAGCGCGCTCTTTGATTCGAAGGAGGCGCCTGCGGGTTCTGATATGAGATGAGCGTGGACATCGCAAAAGAGAGAAGAATTCAGTGGGCGTGGCCCGCCAGGATTTGGGAAGGGTCGGCAAGGTGGATAATGAACGGGTGGGTGTATTTTTGTGATGGATGTGAGCGAGCAGTTGGATGTTTACCGCTTGGTATCATCATATCACGCTCTCCATCATGGCCCTACATTTCATGCTTGAGCAAAAAATCAGACAGCACCAAAAGATTCCATCGCTTTCCTGCCCGGATATCAAGCTTTTCATGGCACTACCCGAAAGAAATGTCGATGATACGGCTGAGGCCAGGGAACTCCTCCAAGCCAGACATAAGCAGAGGAAAACGGACCGTGATAGATTCAAACCAAAGTGACTAAGTAGTACTAGCGAAGACCTAAAGGAGCATATAGATGGTTGGAAGAATTCCCAAATAAATGTAAAGAAGGGGGGGATAAAGGCCAACGTCAACGGTTTAGAACCAGTCAAAGGTTCTTTATGTTTTACCCGCTAATACTGCTCCGTACGGAGCATGACCAGGGTACAGGCAAAGACCGGCTCAATACCTTCGGCTTCGAGCCTGCGGGCAAATGCCGGATTTTCGGTGCCTGGATTGAAAATTACCCGCCGGGGTTTGAGGCTGATTAACCAATCGATGAATGGTGCTTGCCGGGGAGGGGAGACGTAAAGCGTCACTGTGTCAATCGGAATGGAGGGATGAATGTTCTCCATTTCCGTTTCGATCCCAACGCCTGCGACTTCTCCGTCGCGTAGTCCCAGTGCGACAACGGGATGTTCGTACTCCCGAAGCATCCGGATGGCAATGTTGGAATACCGGTGCGGCTTGGTAGAAGCCCCCAGCACAAGGGTGGTATGTGGATGCGGCTGTACAGCAGGGGTTTGACTCATGGACAAATGGAATCACTCTGTTGGTATCGAAAAACCCTCACAGATTCGAATGGTTCCGATTCTGTGAGGGCTGTATGATCAGGAAAACCGGGAATCAGGATTCCTCTGTTTCCTCTTCTTCTTTGGTTTCAGAAGGAGGCTCAGGAAGGGCATCTCCTTTCTTGACAGCCACGGAAACCTGTTCTTCTCCGTCACCATAGTCTACAAACAGGACGTCCCCCACTTCTGTCTCTCCGCTGAGAATCATGTCCGCGATTGGATCCTCCAAATACTTTTGCAAGGCACGCTGCAGTGGACGTGCTCCAAATTGCTTATCGAACCCTTTTTCTGCGATAAACTCTTTCGCTGCCTGTGACAGCTCAATGAGGTATCCTTTCTCCCCGATCCGGCCAAAAACATCTTTGAGGTTGATGTCTATGATCTCCATGATGTGCTCTTTTTCGAGCTCGTTGAAGATGATCACCTCGTCAATTCTGTTGAGGAATTCCGGACGAAACACCTTTTTCATGGCTCCTTCAATGGTGGAGCGCATCATTTCATCATTCTGGCTTTCGCGGGACTGGGTGGTAAACCCAACCCCTGTTCCAAAGTTTTTCAGCTCTCGAACTCCCACGTTGGAGGTCATGATGATGATGGTGTTTTTAAAGTCAATTCTTCGACCTAGCCCATCTGTGAGCAGGCCATCGTCGAGCACCTGTAGCAGGATGTTGAAGATATCCGGGTGAGCTTTTTCAATCTCATCCAGTAACACCACAGAGTATGGCTTTCTGCGCACACGCTCGGTGAGCTGCCCGCCTTCTTCGTAACCGACATATCCAGGAGGGGCACCGATAAGTCGAGACACGGTGAATTTCTCCATGTATTCACTCATATCGAGTCGAATGAGTGCCTCGTCAGAGTCAAACATGTTTCGGGCCAGTGCCTTAGCGAGTTCTGTTTTACCCACACCAGTCTGGCCGAGGAAAATAAATGAGCCAATCGGCTTTTCGGGGTCTTTCAGTCCGAGACGGGAGCGCTTGATGGCCTTGAC
>CAZLKP010000585.1:0-2264 GCA_964560095.1 uncultured Bacteroidia bacterium | reverse complement strand
ATAGTTTATCCTTAGTTATTCTTTTTATCTAGTTATAGTCATTCTTTTATTTCTGTTTGTTTGAAAATTTCCTATAAAGATACCGAAACGGTTTAGAACAGAGTCAGCGAGTTTAGACCAACAGAGCATCCAGATCCAGATGTAATTGCTGATTTCATTCATTTTTTCATGAACGTTTTTCGCCTGTTACTCATTTGCCTGATTGTCAGTTCTCAGAGTTCACTGTATGGACAATCAGAAAAAAAATCATTGACAATCGATGAATTTGCTGGTTGGCATATAATCCGAAACGCCCAAATATCGCATCAGGGCGATTGGACCTCCTGGGAAGTAAACGACCAGCAATACGGTGATGGCACCTTGTTGCTTCAAGCCATTGCGGATGACAATCCCATTCGCTTTGAACGCGGAAGTGATGCCATATTTTCGGCCGGCATGGCCTACGTAGCTTTTCGCATTCATGCGCATTTCGACAGCGTGAGGCAGGCAAAGCTGGATGATGTGCCGGAAGATGAGCATCCCAAAGACAGTCTTGGGATCTGGCTCACGGATGAAGCCCGACTGGTTAGCATTCCCCGTTTGTCTTCATTTCAGACCCCGATGGAGGCTGGATTATGGATGGCTTATCAACAGGACAAAGCCCCCGACATGCCCTCAGATAGTACAGCCGGAGACTCCACAGTAGCGGATTCGGCCCAGGCAGAGCCGCCTCGTGCGCCCAGGGAACAGCCGCTTGTCCTGTACCAGCCGCTGAGTGGCCAAAGTATGGAGGTACCTTCTGTAGAATCTTATGCCGTATCAGATTCAGGCAGGCTCATCGCCATGATCTGTGTGTCTGGCGACAGCGTGGATTCTGTTCATGTGAAAGTCTTTGATCCTGCCAGTAATCAGGTACGCACGATTTACGAAGCCATGGGTCAGGCCGCCGACCTCACCTTCGATCGAAGTGGGAAGCGGCTGGCATTTCTCGCCAGTCAGGACACAGGCGAGGTAAAAATATTTGACCTGTATGGGTATCAATACGAAGAAGCTCAGGCCCGAAAGCTGGTGGATACAGCCACTTCGGCCATGCCGGAAGGCTGGGCCGTGAGCGAAAATGGAAGGCTGAGTTTTTCTCGGTTGGGAAAGAGGCTCCTCTTTAGCATTGCTCCTGCTCCGCAACCCGAACGGGAAGACACACTCCTCGATGAGGAAAAAGCCCGCCTCGATGTGTGGAACTGGAATGACCTAAAACTGCAGCCAGAACAGCTACTCGAGGTAGAAGAAGAGAAAAAGCGTACCTACGAATCTGTGTGGTTCTGGAATCAGGCGAGAATGGTGCAGTTGGAGACCGAAACGCTGAAATCAGTATCAACCGTGGGCGATGATGAAGGCCCTCTGGCTATTGGGTACGATCAGGAGCCGTATTCGGTCGAACGATCCTGGAGCTATCCATGGCGCAGCGATATGTATGTCGTAGATGTCAGGACCGGTGAGGTCAGACTGATCCTGGAAAGAGCGGGTTTCGGTGCAAGACTGTCACCCAGAGGCAAGGCTGTTGTGTATTGGGATGGGGAGGCAAAAGCATGGATGAGCATCGAAACGGCGGATGGAACTGTCCATAATCTCACCGGGGATCTGAAGGTGAATTTCTTTGATGAAGATCACGATACGCCTTCTCTTCCTTCTTCGTACGGATTTGAAGGATTTGATGAACAAGAGAAATTCGGTTACTTCTACGACCGCTATGATCTGTGGAAAATCAAACTCGATGGCAGTGAAAAGCCGCAAAATATGACCAGAGGCTGGGGAAGAAAAAATCAAGTCAGAGTCAGAGGAATTACCCTGGACTATGATGAATTGTACGTCCCCAGTGAGTTGCTGGCTTTTGGATTTCACGAAATAGACAAACGAAAGGGGATCTACAGGATATTTTCCAATGATCGTAGCAACCCGGAAGAATTGATTCTGTCAGACCACAATTATCGCTACCCCGCAAAAGCCAAAAATGCTGACCGCCTCATCTGGCGCAGAGAAAGCTACTCCGAATACCCAGATCTCTACACGAGTGATCTGCGCTTTTCCAATCCGACGAAGCTTTCGGATGCCAATCCGCAGCAGGATGAATACGCCTGGGGCGATGTGCAACTCGTGTCATGGAATGCCTATGACGATACAGAACTGGAGGGGCTGCTTTACACGCCGGGGAACTTTGACCCAAATAAAAAATATCCCTTACTGGTGTACTTTTACGAGCTGGTATCTGAGCGAAAAAACAACTATTC
>CAZLKP010000584.1:0-2267 GCA_964560095.1 uncultured Bacteroidia bacterium | reverse complement strand
GGAGCCATTGCCCCAGGAGAGACTGGCTACGTCCTGGTAACCTACAATGCCGCCAGCCCGGGCTTTTTTCATAAGTCTGTCACCGTGCGACTCAACACTGAAAGCGGCCTCAGCGTTTTGAAAATCAAAGGGCAGGTGTTGAAAGCTGAAGAAACGGAAGAAGTCAGGGAAGAATAGGAATTCGTTCAGAATCATTACCTTTGCAATAATATTGGAGAAGAAAACCAAAAATTGCAAAGATGAAGATTCGTACGTTCCTGATGACCGCATTCGCTCTTGTTGCTCTCACTGCCTGCCAGGAGAATGTATCTGGTGATGAGGCAGCTTCAGGCGAAGCGACTGCTACACCGACTGCCGCTGCCGCTCCTGCCGGAAATGCTGGTGCATCTGCTGAGATGACCACAGCCGAGTGGGCGGCCAAAGAGCATGACTTTGGAAATATTGACCAGGGAAAACCTGTGACTCATACTTTCAAAGTGACCAACACCGGTGACCAGCCGCTGAAAATTTCCAATGTGAAAGCCAGCTGCGGGTGCACAGCCACCGACTACTCCAAAGAGGTCATTCCTGCGGGAGGGGAAGGCTTTGTGCAGGCCCGTTACAACGCTGCCAGCCCTGGGGTATTTAACAAGAGTGTGACTGTGACCTACAACGTCGCCAATCAGCGTGAGCTTCTTCGCCTGAAAGGAACGGTTGTAGCCAACCAATAGTCGCCGGGATTTCCCGCAAAACAGCTTGAGGTACGTGCCTCAAGCTGTTTTCTTATATTCCCATGTTTTCAATGGCCATCACCTATGGAACCTTCGCTCAGCCAAATCATTGAAGCCATCATCTTTGTGTCGGACCAACCCGTAACGCTCACCTTCCTTGGTCAGGTGCTGAAGCAGGCAACCTCAGATGGGTCCGACCACGAGCAAGACAGGGGGGACGAAGACATGGAAGAAACCGATGATGCTGGTCCATCCAAAGCCGAGCTGGAAGCTGCTTTGCAGGAATTGATCGAGAAGTATAGAGACAACCGGTATCCCTTTGAGGTGAAGCAGGTTTCGGGTGGGTATCAGTTTTATACCAAACGGGCCTATTACCCTTATGTAAAGAAGGCGGTAGTCAATAAAAATCGTCGCAAGCTCACCCGGTCAGCCCTTGAGACGCTATCGATCGTGGCCTATCGCCAGCCGATTACCAAAGCGGAAGTGGAATTTGTCCGGGGGGTGAACTGTGATTATGCCCTGCAAAAGCTATTGGAGAAAAATCTGGTGAGCATTGTCGGCCGTGCAGATGCTCCGGGAAGACCGTTGCTCTATGCCACCAGTTCCTTTTTTATGGAGTATTTTGGCATGGCAGATATGACCGAGCTACCCAAGCTCAAAGAGTTTGCCGATATGGAAGAAGATCACCTTGATCAATTCCGCCAGAAACAACAAGAAGATCAAAATGAAACCACCGAAGAAGGGGAAGAAACCGTTTTGGAAGAGCCTGGATCAGGAGGAGCCACAGAAGAAGAAGCGGCCCCACAAGGTGTCGCGGAAGCAGTCGAACCAGATGCGGGAGAAGCGGAAGAAGCATCAGGTGGTGAAACCGGTACAGAGCGGCCCGGGTGAGCCCATGCGGCTCAATCGCTTTATTGCCAGGGCAGGTGTCTGCTCCCGTAGAGAAGCTGATTCACTCATCGTCTCCGGCAAAATCATCGTCAATGGCAAGCCCGCCACCGAAATGGGAATGAAGGTGACGCCCGGAAATGACGTGGTCGAATTTGAAGGTAAATCCCTCACTGCCGAAACCCTCACCTACATCCTGCTCAACAAACCCAAAAGCATGATCACTACCACCTCCGATGAACGGGGGAGGGCCACAGTGCTTGATGCCATTGAAGAAGCGACTCTTGCCAGGGTGTATCCAGTCGGGAGGCTCGATAGAAATACCACCGGACTCCTGTTGCTCACCAACGACGGAGAGCTAACCAAAAAACTCACCCACCCGTCACACAAAGTCAAAAAGGTCTATAAAGCCACTCTTGATCGAGATATGGATCCCGAAGATATGGATACCCTCATGGCGGGAGTCGAATTGGAAGATGGACCAGCCAAAGCAGATAGCATCGGCTTTGTGAGTGAAAAAGAACGGAATGTGGTAGGGATCGAAATCCATATCGGTCGCAATCGGATTGTGCGCCGCATGTTTGAGCACCTGGGATATCGGGTCGAAGCCCTTGACCGAACCATGATGGGCTCCCTGACCAAAAAAAATCTCCCCCGGGGCAAGTGGAG
>CAZLKP010000583.1:0-2269 GCA_964560095.1 uncultured Bacteroidia bacterium | reverse complement strand
AACAAAAAACGCTCCGGGACCCTGAGTTCCTCCGCTGGCTCTTTAACGACTACAAGGCGGCATGGGTCTGGCTCCCGGTCCGGATCTGGCTCGGGTATCAGTGGGTCACCTCCTCGCTTACCAAGATCAACAACCCGGCCTGGATGGAAACCGGGGCGGCTCTGAAAGGATTCTGGACAGGAGCTGTCGCCATTCCGGAAACCGGCCGGCCTCCGATCGCCTTCGCCTGGTACAGATCGTTCATCGAACTCATGCTGGAAACTGAGTCCTACACCTGGTTTGCCAAACTGGTTGCTTTCGGTGAACTTGCAGTCGGAGTCGCCCTGATCCTCGGTATGCTGACGGGTGCTGCAGCCTTCTTCGGTGGTTTCATGAACTGGAACTTCATGATGGCCGGTTCCGCCAGCACCAACCCGGTGCTGTTTGTGCTGTCGATAGGCCTCCTCCTGGCATGGAAGGTATCAGGCCGGCTGGGACTTGATTACTTCCTGCTGTATGCCATCAAGTATCCCTGGGAAAGTGAAAAAAACAAAATTGTGGGCACAAAACAAACTCTGGCCGGGCAGACTGCCTCCCAGGACTGAGGCGCCTGGCCTTGTCACCCGTGAGCACGTCAGTGGAAAAATTTTTCCCTGTTGCCATGCAAGACACTGACATGCCGGAGTATTGTTCTTGCCTGTAAAACAGCATCATCCTGCTGGTCCATCTTCCGATCCTCCCCTGTGCATCCCCAAAATGGTTTATACTGAACCCTCAAGGAGAGTTCAAATGGGAGAAACGTATTCACTTCCCCACAGGGAACCGCTGCTGATTGTCCTTTCCGGACCATCCGGTGTAGGCAAGGACACAGTTCTTCAGACTATGAAGGATAGGAAGCTTCCTTTTCATTTTGTTGTCACGGCGAACACCCGCGAGATACGTCCAGGCGAAACGCATGGTGTGGACTACTTTTTTGTCACCATGGATGAATTTGCCCGGATGATTGAAGAGGATGAGCTTCTCGAATACGCCGTCGTCTACAACGATTACAAAGGCATACCCAAAGCCCAGGTGCGGAAAGCGCTTGAAAGCGGTATGGATGTGGTCATGCGGGTGGATGTGCAGGGGGCTGAAACCATCCGGTCGCTCTGCCCGGAGGCTGTGCTGATTTTTCTTGCCACAGGCAGTGAAGAGGAGCTGGTCCGCCGGCTGCAGAACCGCAAGACAGAAACCGATGAAAGCCTTTCTCTCCGGATTGCCATGGCGCGAAAAGAGCTCCAGCGGGTGGATCTGTTTGACTACCTGGTTGTCAATGCGGATCAGCAGGTTGAAGAAACTGTAGACACCATCATGTCGATCGTGGAAGCCGAGCACCACCGCACTGTCCCCCGAAAGGTGACCCTGTGACCTTTGCAGAACCAAACGGGCAGAACCAGCCGCCCGTCTACCCACTTCCTCAGCAAAGGCCGCCTTCTCCGCCATCAGGCGAACGGGTCAGGGCGTTTCCGGTTACGTTCATCCTGATCGGGGTCACGCTTGCTGTCTTCCTTCTGCAGATTCTTTCGGAAGCCCTGCTCGGGGCAGACCTGGTCCTGCTGCTGGGAGCGAAATCCAATCCAGCGATTAAAGCTGGCCAGTGGTGGCGCTTCATCTCACCGGTGTTCGTCCACGCCGGGTTGCTCCACTTCGGCGTGAACATGTACTCTCTGTATATCATCGGACCGGCAGTCGAGCGCTTTTACACATCATGGCGCTTCCTGCTGGTGTATGTGCTGAGCGGCATTGGCGGCGTCATTTTGAGTTTTGGATTGAGCGAATCGCTGTCTGTGGGTGCTTCTGGCGCGATCTTCGGCCTGATTGGTGCTCTCGGCGGCTTTTTCTTTCAGCACCGCAAGCTGCTGAATGTTGCCCACCAACTGCGTCATTTAATTACTGTCACATTGATGAACCTGACCCTGGGATTGATGCCGGGAATCGACAATTGGGGACATATCGGGGGGTTGGTAACCGGCCTGGCGCTGAGCTGGTGGCTGGGGCCCCGCCTGGAGCTGGTGCGTGATCTGGATCGCGTTCAAATTGTGGATCAACAGCCTTTTGAAAAGATCCGGCTTCGGGCTGGTTTCACAGTGCTGGTTCTGCTCATCATCCTGGCGGTGCTGGTGATCAGCTGATTGTCATTAATGAGCTGCTGGCTGCAAGCGATGATTCCCTAAGTAATCAATCATAGAACTTTAAACTGAGGATCTTCCTGAAACGCGTCGCTCAATCGCATTCTGAAAGCGGAGCATTG
>CAZLKP010000582.1:0-2278 GCA_964560095.1 uncultured Bacteroidia bacterium | reverse complement strand
TGGTGCTGATGCGTCTGGCGGAGATCTACCTGATGCGCGCGGAAGCTAAGCTGCGCCTGGGAGATGATGCCGGGGCACTTAATGATGTAAACACTGTCAGAACTTCCAGAACCGCCCGTCCGGATCAGACACCAGAGGCATTGACCTCCATCAATCTGGAGATCTTGTTCCGTGAGCGTGGCTTTGAGCTATACTGGGAAGGTTTCCGCCGCAGTGATCAGATTCGCTTTGGCAAATACGAAGATGCCTGGACGGAGAAAGATGACACCGATCCGAACAAGCGTCTCTTCCCGATCCCACAGAGCGCCATTGACGGTGCCTCTAATGCGGAAGGATTCCTGGTGCAGAATCAGGGGTACTAATGGGGTAACCGCAAATATGGTAAACATGCGCAAAGGTCGCGAAGGGAGAGATTCCTTTGCGACCTTTGCGTTTTTCCTTATTTGCCGATTTCAAACGCATCCACCACCTGGAAATCCGAGGTCGTGATAGCCCGGCCGGTGAGTCGCTTGCCATCGACCTCCAGAGACAGGAAGGCCCAGTCGTGCACATAGGCCGCTACCAGCCCGGGATAGCGGCAGCTATCCGGCTCTGGTGTCCAGGGATTCGGGTCGGAGCCGATGCCTCTTAGCTTACCACCGCTGCCGACTGTGATGCTAATGAAACCTGAATCTGGACTTGACACCACTTCTCCTTCACCATTCATCGGATTCAAGCGTTCGTAGGTATGTGCGTGGCCGTTCAGGACCAGATCGACCCCGTATTCTGCGAATATCGGATACAGGCTCACCACCCCTTCGTAGTCGTGCTTGTAGGTGCAGGACTTGCCATTGTGGTGGAGAAATACGATGGTCCAATCCAGATCCTCGCGCCGGTTGGCGAGATCGTTTTTTAACCAGGCTATCTGCCGGTCGTAGTCGTACATTTCGCCGTTTTTGGTGTCCAGGCCAATGAAATGCACCTTGCCGTGGTCGAAGCTGTAGTAATGCTCGTTGCCGGGCAGTTTCCACTCCTGCATGTAATTGTCTTCCGGCTCGTGCCAGTCGTGGTTGCCCAGCACTGTAAATACCGGTACGTAGGGAAATACCTCCCGGAAATATTGGAACAGGTTCTGATCGTACACCGCGCTTTTTCCGTCCGGATAAATGATGTCACCCAGCAGCAGGCCAAACTGAAAGGAATCCACGTACTGGCTCAGCGCTATTCCCAACTGGTCGGGCGTGCCGTGTTCTTCGATGGGCTCGCCGATGTCGCCAACGGCATAGAAGGAGAAAACAGAATCTGTCACCGCTACTGGCGATGTAAAATACAGGGATTGATCTTTCAGTAGCTCTTGTCCGTCGGTGAAGATCTGGTATTCGACTTTTTTGTTCGGGTTAAGACCAGTAAGAGTCACTTCGTTTTCTATGACACCCGTGTTGGTCCGTCGGGTGATTCCTTCGGTGGATGCCCATTCCATTTCATTCCTCCATCGATAAGCGACTGTGGCTTCTTGTCCGGCATCGGTTCTCCAAAGAATGGTGACGCTATCAGCGATGGCACTTTGGAGATAGGGATACCGGACGATTTTTACGGTGGAGTGGTTGTCTGGCTGTTGAAAGGAAAAGGCAGAAAGAAGCCCTGTGATGAGGGTGAATGCAGCGAACTTGTTCATGAAATGTGTGAATTGATGGTGAGACATTATCCCCCGTACGCTCGCTCGCTGCAAAGTAGGAGATTATTTTGAAAAGATCGGGAAAAGATCATGAAGCGATCAAGGTCCATCCAGGGGGCTTGTTACCCGGGAAACTGAAAAAGGGATGTTGTCTGATTACTCCGGCCTGACGCGATAAAGCAAGCGGTACGAGACGGGTACAAATAATAGCGTAATGATGGTTCCAAACAGCAATCCGACGATGATGCTAATGGCCATCGGCTCCCACATTAGTCCTCCTCCCAGGTATAGCGGGATTAGCCCCAGCGAAGTCGTGAAGGTGGTCAAAAGAATAGGTCGAAGTCGTTGCTGACAGGCAACGATGATGGCGTTCCATGGCTTCCTGCCAAATTGGTTTTGCTCGATGTCGATGCGATCAATCAGCACGATGGCATTGTTGATGATGATGCCCGCCAGCGAGATAATGCCCAGAAAGGCGAAAAAGCCAAAGTAGGAGCGAAACAGCAGCAACCCGAGCACGACGCCAATCACCCCGAGCGGGATGGCCCCCAAAACAATGGCGGTCCTTCGAAAGGAATTGAACTGCAAGATCAGCAGCAGGATGATGAGGAAGCCCGAAATCGG
>CAZLKP010000581.1:0-2283 GCA_964560095.1 uncultured Bacteroidia bacterium | reverse complement strand
CATGCCGAGGTTACATACCCAGATATTAAGATATTGATCGCTGGGCCAAGCGTCCACACCGCCGCGAGCGGCATATTTAACTCCGTTGCTCTGGACATAAAAGGCTTCCACGCGGGTGCGGGTGCGGGTGATGCCAGTTGTCGGGCTTCCATCGGGAGCACGGTTAGCCAGTTTGAATGAGATTCGTGTATCCGCTGCAACTGGCTGCCAGCTGGGAAGGGTGCGGATCTTGTCGGGATTTTGACGACGAAAGTCCTCATTGAGCACACTGAGTTGGGAGTAAATCTGTTCGGCGGATATGTTTTGTTCCTCATTGGCATAGACCACATGCACCACCACCGGAATCACAATATCGAGGTTCATCCTGTGGGAAGCTCCTTTGATGCTTTCTTCTGTCTGACGCTCAATGGCCTGCATGCGGTACCGCAGGTTTGGATTGGATTCAAGCTGATGGCCTAGATGTTCCATGGTCCCGCACACCCGTTGTTGGGCCATGAGGGGAGACGTGAGCAGGATGGTGAGCAACCATCCTGCCAACATTGACAGCATGCATCGGATGGGCACAGTTCCAGCAGGTAGGGCGAAAGCAACGGACTTCATTGGCAAAGGATTTGAGGCAATGTTACAAAGATGATACCATGGGGTCAGGAAATGCCGGGAACGATATCTCAGGAAAATTATTGATCAACGACGCAATCTGCCTGAAATGCCACCTGATTATTCGAAAAACGAACAAAGGGGGTGTTTCATTTTGTTCATTCGATATTCCTTACCATCTTTTTTCTCCCATGCTATTTCCGCCTGAAGCGAATGTCCTGATTCGCTATCGAAGGGTCCTCCAGCATGTCTCCCAGATCGAAGGCGATTTCCACTGTGTTGCTTCCTCCACCAATACTGGTTTCCGGGTGGGTGCTGGATTTCACCTTTCCGGGAAAATGATAGCGAGTAGTGTAGGTGCCGTCTCCCATCATGGTCTGGAGCATTTCCGTTTGTGCGGCAAGTTCTGACTGTTGCTGCGGTAATTCCTCCGGAACGCTTCGGATCAGGCGCCGCCTTTTCCACTCAAACATGGGCGTGAGCTGGCCAAGTTGGCTTTGCTCAGCAACATAGACGAGTGCCTGATTGAGCTGTTCTACCGTAGCGAAATCAAAACGGACGGTCAATACCCCACGGTCTATGTCTGAGCTCACCGAGGAAATCCCATCCTGCAGGCCTAGCTGCTCAGACATCCCGGCAAGGGAGCCCAGCATTTCCTGAGATTGAAACACCGAATCCATGATTTCGTGTGGGTCGCCTTCCATGTTGTCCAATACGGAATCTGGCAACATCATCACAAGCATATCCGTGAGGCCACTCATGTCCAGTGAGTGGACGTAGGTTCCGGAGCCGTCCTTGTTAAAAAAGATTTCTTCTTCGATGTCAAGGCAGCCTGGAACGCAGATGAGCAGGAATCCGCTCAAAAACAGAAAAAAAGTATAAGAACAGACAGGTCGCATAGGTCAAAATTGATTAGAAAATCGAATTATTCGGCTTCATATACCGGTTTTCCATTGACCCAGGTGCTCACAACCCGGGTTTGCATGATCTCATCCTCCGGGCATTTAATGATATCGTTGGAGAGAACGAGGAAGTCGGCATATTTGCCTGCCCGCAGCGAGCCAGTGATCCCTTCCTGAAAACCGCCGTAGGCGCCCCAGTAGGTGTAGGCCCGCAGCGCTTCCATTCTCGTAAGTGCCTGATCGGTTTCGTAGCCGCCTTCCGGTTCACCACCGAGGGTCTTTCGTGTGACGAGAGAATAGAAACAGGCCATGGGGTCCAGGGGCTCGACCGGGACATCTGTGCCATTGATCACAATGGCGCCGCTTTCAAGCAATGATTTCCACATGTAAGCGCCTCGAATGATTCTCATTCGCCCCAGGCGGTCGATCGCCCAGGGGCGGTCGCTCGACAAGTGCACACCCTGTATGGAGGCGATTACGTTGAGGTCACGAAATCTCGAAATATCCTCGGGATCCAGGTGCTGCGCGTGCTCAATCCGAAAGCGGTGATCACTGTCCACCGCGGCATGTTCGCGAAGGACCCGCTCATACACGTCCAAGACTTCGCGGTTGGCACGGTCACCAATGGCGTGGGTACATACCTGAAATCCCTGTTTAAAGCCATCTTCTGTGACCTCGGCAATGTATTCCATTGGCATCAAAGGGTTGCCAAAGTGACCCGGGCGGTCGGAGTATTCTTCTAGCAACCAGGCGCCGCGACTGCCCAGAGCACCGTCAGCGTAAA
>CAZLKP010000580.1:0-2295 GCA_964560095.1 uncultured Bacteroidia bacterium | reverse complement strand
CCCGTCAGCACAACGAGATAATTCACCACCCACCTCTGGTTCTGTTTTACACCAACCCGATAGCAGCACACTCAGGATGAAGCCGATGACGAGAAACGGCCCCATCAAATACCCCCGCACGTCCCACCTTCCCTGGAGCCCGGGAGCAACGGAGGACGATAAAGTGCTCGATGATCTGAGCGTCCTGAAATCTTCCCCGCTTGTTGTCACCGAAAAAATGGACGGGGAAAACACCAGCCTGTATGGCCCGCCGACATTTGCCATGCACGCCCGGTCGCTCGACTCACGACACCACGAATCACGTTCCTGGGTGAAAAACCTTCATGCCGCCATCTTGCACCGGATCCCGCACGGATGGCGCATCTGCGGAGAGAACCTCTACGCCCGCCACTCGATTGCCTACGAATCCCTCCCAAGCTATTTCCTGGTCTTCTCCGTCTGGAACGAGAACAACCACTGCCTGAGCTGGAGCGAAAACGAATCCTTCTGCCACGACCTCGACCTTACAACCGTTCCCGTTCTGGCTCGGGGAAGATGGGATGCCATCCAGGCCGAAGAACTCCCCGAATCACTGGACAACTGGCATCCACAGAAAATGGAAGGCATCGTCATCCGCACCGAAGCCGGATTCGCCCTGGGCGAATTCCCGACCCGCATCGCCAAATGGGTCCGCACCAACCACGTCCAAACCGACACCCACTGGATGCACCAGGAGGTTGTCCCCAATTCGCTCATAAAATGAAATGCGAATGACGACTACCCACGCTCCCATGTCCACAGGCACGCAAGGATCAGCCGGGAGCCTGAACCAGTCCAAATTGGCTTATCATTTGATCGGCATTTTTGCAGGGCTTCATAGAATCTGGCAGCGGAGGATTTGAGTCACCACATCAGCCTTCGAATTTTATAACCACACCTTCCCTGTCCCAAAAGTGACCACACCAATCCCGGATTCGTGTTATCGGAAATGATCATCGCTGATCACAAATGAATTCCTTCAAGCAAGCATGCTTCCTGCAACACCCCGGAACCCTGATAAATACAGAGCTGCATCGTTACGCAGGGGTGGAGACATTTCTGTTATGACTTTTGTTATGACTCAGGATGAAAGAGACGCAAAAATCAGGACTCAACTTCCTGTGGTCGTGGAAGTTGAAGCGGGTGACGAGATTCGAACTCGCGAATTGAACTGCACCTTTTTTCGGCTACGCCTCAGACAGACTTGCGAAGATTGCATGACGCTACGCGTCATTCAATGGGGAACAGGAAATGAGCCACGTAAGCAGATATCCATAAATAATGTCTAAACGGCTTTTCTACAGATTCTGATCACCTTATCTTCATATTCATCCATGGGGGGGCAAATTATATCTGCTGAACGTGCGTAGGCTTCAGCAACGGCTTTACTTTGGTGTCCAAGAGCTGCCTGGGCAAATCGCATCGGGTAGCCAGCGGCATAGGCACGATGTGCCCAGGAATAGCGATAGCTATGTAAGGTGATGTCCGAGATGCCCAAAAGTCGGCACCGCCTTTTGAATTCGCTGGACCGATATTTCGGTTCAATGCCTACCACGTTTGGAAAGAAATAGCCTTCTTGGGGGAGTTGCAGCAATAGCTTCCTGAGACCTCTGCCGATGGCCAACTGACACTTTTCACCTGTTTTTTTCCGGTGATAAATAAGAAGCGCCCCATCAGGCGTTATATTATCAGCCCCCAATAAGGCGCCATCTGATTGTGCGGCACCCGTTTCCCAGAGCATTTGGTAGTACTGACTGCGTTCGACATTGCTTTCTGAACCGATAATTAGGCCATGCTCTTCAGATGTTGTCGGGCGACTCGGCTTTTTCTCTATCACCGGCCAATCGTCAGCTTCGAAGATGGGTTCAGGTAACCATCGTTTACGCAGAGCTAAATTATGTACGCGCCTCAGGTAATTGATGCAGGCTGCCCCATTTTTCATCAGGGACTGAAAATGTTCATGCTTGGTATCCTTGAGTTTCATATCCCTGAGTTTGTCAAAAGACTTGCTTTGAAAGGCACGTTGCGACCGCACCTGGCTGGCTGGTTTGCCATGTTGTGCATAAACATCCATGACCTCCGACCAGGTACGGCTCTCGAGCTTGGGATCTGAAGCCTTCAGGTAGATTTTCGCCTTTTCCCGGTTTAAAGCGGCCGCTTCTGCGGCTTCGTTTTTCGTTGCCAACAAACGACAGGCCACTGTTTCGTTCCCTGTCTTGAGGCTCTCCCGGGCTCCCGTGTGCTTATTGTGGGCGTAGTAATATTGCCCTCGTTTCA
>CAZLKP010000579.1:0-2300 GCA_964560095.1 uncultured Bacteroidia bacterium | reverse complement strand
AACCACTCTGAAAAACTAAACATCCAAGTCAACTTCAAAACTCAAGACCTGACCCTTTATGATTCGCCTCAAACTAGCCCCAAGAATTGACCCGGTGAAGCACGTATGATACAATAATTGTATTGTTTATGATTTAAGAGGTTGCGATTATGCCCAATATTGAATTTGATGCTCCATATGATGCTTACGTGAAAAAGCTGATCCATTCGGGTCTTTTCAGAACCTATTCGGAAGTGGTGAAAGATGCACTGCGCTTGCACATGAATACGGATTCCGAAGCGAAAAGGGTGGCTCTGATCCATGAGGCCATCGCAGAGGGAGAAAACGACATCCAGGCCGGCAGGCATGTTCTTTATTCGCCGGAATTGATCGATCAACTCACAGCGGAAGTCATTCAGGAAAATGCAGGATAAGCCCTTAAAAATCTACCTTTCACACAAGGCAAAGGCAGATTTCAAGAATATCCAGAAATACACGTTTGAACAGTATGGCAGGGAACAGGTTTTGAAATACTCTTCCCTTATCAAGGCTCATTTGGAAAAACTTTCTCTTAATCCGAACATCGGGCACAAACGCTTGGATATACCGGAAGAATATAAAACATGGCGAGTGGGGCAGCATATCCTCGTTTATCGTTTTGACAAAAATGCGGTTTACGTCGTTGCAATACTGCACGGAAACATGAGCATGCCGGAGCAAATGGAAGATCGGCTAAATTCCTGAAGGCCTTCCCTTTACCTTACATCATTTGATTCTCCAAATCCCGAAGCTCAGGCCAGATTTTCTGCGCTTCGTTGTATTCTTCCTCATTGACGATATCCAGATAAATGGCCGTGTTTTTAAGGTTTTCATGCCCGAGCCATTTTTTGACGGTGGTGATCGGCGTTTTCTCCAGCAGGTAGGAAATGGCGAGTGGACAGTAGTGGACACCCATTGTTTCGGATTCACGTTGGGTACGAAACGGGGGTCCGATTCGCTTGTATGGGTTCGATGGAGAACCTTGCAGGTGATGTCATTCGAACAAAACGAAATGGCGGGGGATTTGCAAAAGGGGGTTAATCGGGTCGGCAATCGATGGGTGTCCGGAATGGACTCTTTATGGGTGTCCGGAATGGAATCTCCTGATGTCCCATACCCAGACTTGACCGAGCAACCCTTGTTTGTTCCAACGCTGCAAGGTGCGCACAGAGAGTCCCAGTTTGCTGCATGCCTAGGATTGGCTCGCTCCGTCCTTCATGGCTTGTTTGACAAGTTCAATGATTTCCTGGCGATCCGGGGTCCTTGTCATTGTTCCTTTGCCCCCCAGATCGCCTCTGCTTTTTTTGATTTTCTCGGGAGAACTGGGAACCCCAGGGTAACCTCACCAGTGATCGAAGGGGGTGTACCGCAAATGCGACTCGCAGCGCACAACTACTCATGCCTCAGGGCATCGATGGGGTCAAGATCAGCGGCTTTTTTAGCGGGATACAGACCGAAAAAGATGCCGATAGCTGCGGAAACTCCTAGTGCGAGGATTACAATATCCGTGCGAATTAGGGTGGTCATGCCGAAGCGCGTCTGCAGCAACTCGCAGAATCCCCACGAAAGCAGAATGCCAGTGATGCCCCCGGCCACACTCAACACAACAGACTCGATCAGAAACTGCGCCAGTATGTCGATTTTGCGGGCACCAACGGCAACTCGAATCCCGATTTCACGGGTTCGTTCGGTAACCGAAACCAGCATGATATTCATAATGCCAACGCCACCGACGAACAACGATACTCCTGCAATTGCGCCGAGCAATGCCGTTAGTGCTTCAGTAGTCGATGACAATGTCTCGGTAATTTCACTCTGCGTGCGAATGTTAAAATCGTTTTCTTGACCTTCCACCTGTTTGTGGGATTGGCGCAAAATCGATTCGATCTCGACCGAGGCAGCGTCCATCGCATCAACCGTATACGAACTTGCATAAATCATATTCACGTAAAGTGTATCTCCTCGCAGACGGAAGGCTGCGGTGGTGAGAGGCACAAAGATGACGTCGTCCTGGTCTTGCCCGAAGGAGCTTTGCCCCTTTTCCGCGAGCACCCCGATTACACGAAAGGGAATATTGCGAACCCGGATGCGTTGCCCGACCGCTTCCTGTCCCTCAAATAACTCCTCTGCGACGGTCTGACCAATCACCGCCACTTTTGCCTTGATACGCAAATCCCGCTCCGTAAAAAAAGTTCCCGAAGCCACACTCCAACTGCGAATCGTTAAATAATCGGGGTGCACCCCCTGTATCTGGGTATACCAATTGACTCCCCCTCCAACCA
>CAZLKP010000578.1:1283-2307 GCA_964560095.1 uncultured Bacteroidia bacterium | reverse complement strand
CTTCCCAGAAATGATCCAGGGCATTTTTTAATGCTCCGGAATACGAGCCATGATATTCAGGCGAAATGAAAATGAGAGCGTCAGCCTTGTGGAGCTCCTCAGAAAATGATGCAATCCCGGGATCAGGCTTTTCTTCCTGGGCCCAACGGCTTTCAAACACCGGCAATTTGTACCTGGCCAGATCCAGTAACACAGGGTCTACTCTCTCCTGATCCTCCAAGAGTTGTAGCAGAAGGTTTGCCACGCGATCAGTTTTTCTGCCTTCTCTGACACTTCCCAAGATGGTTGCTATCCGTATCATAGCCTAATATACCAACACACAAACAGATTGTTTGCCCCGATTTCGCAATCAGGAATACAGAGCCTCGCTTTTCTTGGGTAAGTCCTCAATAAACACTACATTTGCATCCCTGAAAATAAACAGATCATGAAGCGTACCTTCCAACCCAGTAATCGCAAGCGTCGTAACAAGCACGGTTTTCGTTCGAGAATGTCCACACGTGGTGGTCGTAAAGTGATTGCTTCTCGCCGCGCAAAGGGACGTCATCGCCTCTCTGTAAGTGATGAAGGTCGTCAAAAGCAGAAATAGTTCCGGTGAGTTCCGGTGGAGAACGAGCGTACTTCCCCAAAGAAGAACGCCTTCGAAAAAAAAAGGCATTTGCCTACCTTTTTGAGCACGGCTCCTCTTTCAGAGTAGGTGTGTTTTCTTGCTTTTATGCACTTGACCCACCCAAAAATTTCGCAGATCGCCCGCTCACGGTCGCCTTCTCTGTTCCCAAACGCAAAATCAGACTGGCCGTCACCCGCAACATCGTCAAGCGCAGGATGAAAGAGGCCTACCGGCTTCAGCGCATGCCGCTGTTTCGCGAGCTCCAATCAGAGCAACGACGAGTCATGATGATTTTCATTTATCAACCTTCCCGCCCACTTCCCTTCAAGGCGATTGAAAAGGCCACCGTGTCGGTCGGCGGCTTTGGATCGAACGCCGCGCGCCGCAGCGTCTCCAGGCGATTCAGGATCCGTT
>CAZLKP010000578.1:0-1273 GCA_964560095.1 uncultured Bacteroidia bacterium | reverse complement strand
CGGCCCCTGATGTACCCTAGTCTGCTGTTTTTCGTTACATTCATAGAGCAAAAGTCAGATTCCTCTGTTGATCACCCCAGTCGTCTTTGTTTTCGCAGGTAAGCATTCTGCAGAACGGAGGTAGAAAATCGCTGAGCGATGCTGTATCTTTTGCATCAGTTGTATTGTATTCACACAGAAAAAACCTGCGTGCATAGCTTATGATTAAGCGATTTTTTATTGGCGTACTGGCCATTTCCCTGGTCTTTACGGTCGGATTCGTCACGGACGGCTCTGACAACTATTTCGAGATCTCCAAAAACCTCGATATTTTTGGAAAGCTTTATCGGGAAATCAATTCCTATTACGTCGACGATCCCGACCCGAACGATCTGATGCGGACCAGCATAGAGGCCATGCTGGGTACATTAGACCCCTACACAAATTATATCAGCGAAAAGGAAGCCGCTGACTATGAATTTATTACAACCGGTACCTATGCCGGTATCGGTGCCCTGATCGGGAAGCGCGGCAACCGACTCATGATCATGGAGCCCTACGAAGATTATCCCGCCGACCAATCCGGGCTTCAGGCTGGCGATGTGCTCATTGAAGTGGAAGGAACCCCAATCGACGGAGCGATGATGGATGTGTCTGATGTCAGAGATTTGCTCCGAGGCGAAAAAGGGACGGAGGCAAATATCGTCATTGAACGGCAGGGAGAACAACTTTCCTTCAAGGTCAACCGCGGAAGCATTCACATCGATAATGTTCCTTATTATGGGATAGCCGGTGATGGAGTGGGATATATCGCTCTTACCGGATTTTCTAAAAACGCCAGCCAGGAAGTCGAAGAAGCCATGAAAACCATGGCCAAAGCCCATGACCTACAAGGTCTGATTCTCGATCTGCGTGGAAATCCTGGCGGCCTCCTGGATGAGGCGGTAAAAGTTACGAATCTGTTTACGGAAAAAGATCAGCTCATCGTCGAAACCCGGGGCCGCATTTCTTCCTCGCAGAGAAAACATTTTGCCCGTCAGCAACCAGTAGATTCTGAAATTCCGCTGGTGGTTCTGGTGGATGGAAAAAGTGCCAGTGCCTCTGAGATTGTCGCAGGTGCCATTCAGGACCTGGATCGAGGGATCATCATTGGCCGCCGATCCTTTGGAAAAGGACTGGTCCAGAATATTCGCCCCCTCAGCTACAACACCCAGCTCAAGGTGACAATTGCCAAATACTACACACCGTCCGGGCGCTGCATTCAGGCGATCAACTATGCAGAAAAGAATCCCGA
>CAZLKP010000577.1:0-2310 GCA_964560095.1 uncultured Bacteroidia bacterium | reverse complement strand
AGCCAGGAGGGATAGGTACGGGCCCTTTTGCCCTCCGTCTGAACCAGAAGGCGTCGTTCATTTCGCTGTTTTCCGGCTACCATCTGAAGAAAAATCCCCTGAATTTCAGGAAATCCTTCGGAGGCAAAACGCATGGCTTCGCTCTGTACAGAAGTGTAAAACTGTCGGTTGGAGCGCTGAGTGGGATCCTCCGCACAATCAAGCGAGTGGATCAGATTCTGCAGCGAATCGGGGATGACCATTCCTGCCTGCTCACAGGCTGAAGCGACCAGTGATGTTTCCACACAGGCCTCTTCGGTCAGGGAGAGCTTTTCGAGGGCTCTGGCGAGTTTTTCCCGCACGGGCAAAAGTAGTTGCTCGTTCCGCTGGAAGGTGATGGCCCGGGCGTAGCAGGCTGCTTCAGCCTGCAGGTTGTCCATGGCTGCAGCGCAGGCGGCGAGTACCGTCCAGGCTTCCCAGTCACGGGGTCTGATGGCGAGATAACGTCGAATTTTGGGAAGCGCTTCTTCCGGTTGCCCCAGCCGGAGGAGAATCTTGCTTTCGATGAGCCCCAGAAGCAGGAACTCCGGATGTTGCTGCCTGACCATCTGTAGTTGATGGAAAAACCCTTCGATTCTTTCGTCATCTACGGCTGGATCCTTGAGGGTAGCCTCTCCGACAGTCAGGTAGGTTCTTTCAGCCAGGGGCATGCCTGGTTTGCTGTTTTTGGGGGTGTAGGGGCGAAAATCTTTGGGCTGCAGGTGTTCCAATCCCCACCACTGGGTAAAATCCACAAATTGAGGGTAGTCTTCACTGACACTGAGAGCCATGCGCAGGCCGGCCACATACCAGGTACATTCTTGCGGATTGAGGGAAAAATGCAGGCGCAGGCTTTCGAGCAGGGAAACAATTCGACTGGCGAAGGAAGAATCATCCCATGCCAGGATATCTTTCAGTTTGATGGCTTCCAGCAGCATCACGTTCCCGAGGGTCGTGTCGACGTGGGCTTCGGGCATGGCTTCGATGACCTTCCACTGCTGAAAAAAGGCGGGAATGTCGCCCTGTTCGCGGGCTTGTTTGAGCAATTTGTATTGTTGCCAGGGTGTCATAAAATACCAGATCATTCACCTCCGACAAATGATGTCGGAAGCACATAAAACAGGGAGTTCAGGTTGTACTGACATCAACTTCCTGCCGGGCCATGTGCTGCATGGATAGTGGCACTTTTGTCCAAGGACATTAAAGATAAGGAAAGTGATGGATTTGCCGTGGACGATTCCGGTGTACCCTCATCGTGCGGCCATTGTGTGTGGGAGCCTGGGTTCGGACCACGGTGCGGAACTTTTTGTCATTCCAAGGAGAGGCTCGTCTGCCCATCCTCCGTCTCCGATCCAGCAGGCGAAGGGGGGGCTTGTTATGATGTGTGGTCTTTCCTGTCCTAGCATAGCCTCTGAGAATGAAGACTTTGTCCTGGCTTTCAGGCTCCACGAAGCGCCGAAACTGTTCGAAGACAGCTTCTTGCCGCTGGTTGAGGAGAAATCAATATATGGGTCCATGCTGAATCATGGTCAATGGTCGCCGGAACCGACTCAATGTCCAGATGTCGGCAGGTGAATCGAAGTCCCTTCACAGATAAAAAAGGGAAGATTCGGGTATAAATTTTAAGCTGTGGAGAAAAGGGGCTGGCATATTGATTACCAATTGAGGTAGGGGGCTTGGTTCAGGACTGTTCTGGTTCATACCGCCGAAACCTCACATGCCGAAACACCAGTGTTTTGGTGACCTGGCCCTCTTTGTTACTGATTTCCTTTGACTGACGTATGGTGGTGGCATATACTGGAATCAGAGACCGATTCAACGTATAATTGACCGTGGAATAGGTCATACCGAAATCTCCCTGGATCAGGACGTAGTCACCTGCAGAGGCTTCAGCCGCGAGCCAGTTCCAAATGGGCAGGGCGTGATCTGCCACATCCGGGAGTTCTGGTGGCACTTGTGACCAGCGTTGCTGAAGGTCCTCGGGGAGGGGAACGATCCGGGTCACTCCCAGGCTGGTTGTGGCATCCTGCTGCTGGTCTTCAGTGAGCGAATGGGAAAATAGGAGAAATAAGGCAGGCATCAGGTTGGGGTTAAAGGCTGATCAAATATTGGGTAAGGGCTTTTTCGTTAGCCAGGGTTTTCATGAGGACAGGTGTTCGGAGGCGGAGAATGCGGCATGGCTCTTCCAGCGGGGTTGCCAGGGAGGAAAATCCGCCAAAAATCGCCAGAAACGGCCGGGCGTTGAGACCGGTGAGGTTGATGTGGTACTCGGCATCCGGCTCGTCCTCGAGC
>CAZLKP010000576.1:0-2326 GCA_964560095.1 uncultured Bacteroidia bacterium | reverse complement strand
TGGTCATTGACCCGAATGAGGCCACTTACCACGACGAAATTAACACCGGCGCCCAGATCATTCACTTTTTCGGCCACTCCACCAGCAATATCCAGGATGTGTCGATTCGGGAGCCCTTTGAATACAACAGCTTCGGAAAATACCCATTAATGATTGCAATGGGATGTTACGGAGGCGACTTCACCGTGGGCTCTGGTCCTGGAAGTGCGAGCTTCGGTGAGCGCTGGGTGCGCGAAAAAGGCCGAGGATCTATCGGCTATATCGGCAATTCCTCCGCCGGATACCTCGATCCCCTGAGAAAATACGGACGTATTTTCTACGACTTCGCCTACACTAGCAATGCCGGCCAACCTATGGGAGACATCCTGAAAAATACCCTTTCGTTATATGCGGATTCTCTGCGTGGCATCTTTTTCACCAACCACGGCCGACAGATGAATCTGCAGGGCGACCCTGCAGTGAAGCTCTACTTCCCGAAGAAGCCGGATCTGGCGATTGATGGCGCCAGTGTCTTTTTCACCCCGGAGAATTTTTCTGCTCAGGACGATTCGTTTCGCATTTCCATCATCATTGAAAATCAGGGGTTAGCGGTCGCAGATTCGTTTACCACCACCATTCATCATCGGCTCCCCGATGGGTCTATTTTCGAACATCCCCCACAGCGCCTGCCGGTCATTCCATGGATCGATACCCTTTCTGTCAGCCTTATCAACCCCGTGGGAGATGCGCTGACCGGCCAGAATTTCTTTGAGATATTTGTTGACGCCGGAGAGGAAATCGACGAATATGACGAGTCCAACAACTTTGTCTCAACCGGAATCATTGTGCCGGGAAATATTCCCGCCATCCTGAGTCCAAGAGAGTTTGCCATCGTGCCAGATGACAAGGTATCCCTGCAAGCCTCTACCATTTTCATGACCACAGACCCCGAGGTAGGATATGTATTTGAAATTGACACGACCGAATCGTTCGATTCGCCCGCCAGGGTCAATTCAGGCACCCTCATTGGCAATTCCTACTTTGTTTCCTGGGAGGTTCCGTTTACCCTGACAGACTCCACCGTGTATTATTGGCGGGTCAGGCTGGCTGATGTTTCTCCCACAGTCTGGAGTTCTGCTTCATTCCGCTATATCTCCACCCGCACAGGCTGGGCACAGGCGCAGTTGCCACAATTTCGAAAGAATGTTTACAACAACCTGAACCTCAATTACCTGCAGCAGCGGTTCGAGTTTGCCAAGTTTGCTTCAGAATATGAGTTTGCGACACGGGAAAACGGAAGCTTCTCCTTCTCCATCAATGGAGGGCTAGTCTCCGATTTAGAGCTTTCCGGCGTGTATTTTAACCGGGTGGCATTTGTGATCCTGGACCAGTACACCCTCAAGCCTAAACTCAATTACCCGATCTCCGGCGTGATTGGTTCTGCCCAGCCGCCAGATCAGCTTTACAAGCTCAAAAATGCTATTTTGCAAGCTGATGACGGCGACTATGTCATTGTCGGCAGCCAGTTTAATCCCATGGTGCCCCAGTGGCCGGAAGAAATATTTGATGCCCTCAAATTGATCGGCGTGTCAGACAATATTCGAAACGTGGAGGATGGTAAATCCTTCATCGTGATGGGAAGAAAAGGATTTTCGACCGGAGCCATTGAAGTGTATTCACCGACTGCAGAAACCAAATATTCGCTCAACACCGTGCTGTATGCTCCCTATGATCAGGGATCGGTAAGCTCCACCCTGATTGGGCCAGCTCTTTCCTGGGAATCCCTTTGGTGGGACTGGAGTAGCCTTGACGCGGAACCGACCGAATCCATGTCTGTGACGATATACGCAGTAACCAACGATGGTACTGACTCGCTCATTCACACAGGCGTTCCAGAAGGAACCCTAGATTTTTCCGACCTGGATGCCGCCGACTTTCCCTACCTGCGAATGGAATCCAAGGGTAGAGACACCGCCCGCCTCACAGCCCCGCAATTGGACCACTGGCATGTGCTGTATGCACCCGCCCCGGATCTGGCTGTAGATGCTGTGACATCCTATGAATTTGAAGCGGATACCCTGGTCGAAGGCCAGGATTTCTATCTGAAACTGGGCGCCAGAAACATCTCGGAGCTCGATGTGGACGACAGCGTGATGGTTCTCCTGTACGTGAATCGGCAGGACCGTGCCCGGCTCAACCTCGACACCCTTATGCTGACGGCGATGCCGGAAGGCGACTATCAGGATATTGAGTTCCGTCTCAATACCCTTGGCCTCGGCCTTGATGGTTTTGTGACAATGGTTGTGGAAATCAACCCCGGAAAAAATCCGGTAGAACAGCATTATTT
>CAZLKP010000575.1:563-2344 GCA_964560095.1 uncultured Bacteroidia bacterium | reverse complement strand
GGGTCAGACTGGCGGCAGGAGACAAAGTATCCAGCTCAATATCTTCCCGGAGAATTTCGATTAACTCTTCCATATTTCCGCCGCGGCACACTTGCACAAATCGGTAGTAGAGTTCGGATTGCCGCTCAGGATCAGCCACAAAACGCTGCCGATCCTCTTTGAGGTGGCGTCGGGCCCGAGACAAGATCTGCCGGGCATTTTCTTCTGAAATATCCAGCAGTTCTGCGATTTCTTTGTGTGAAAACCCAAAGATCTCTTTCAGCAAAAACACCGCTCGTTCCGTTGGCGACAGTTTCTCTAACATGATCAGGAAACTGAGAGACAGATCCGGGCCAATTTCTGTCCAGGTTGATGGGTGGTCGGCGAGAAGATCTGGTGCAATTTCGGGCCGATGCTCTTCGCGTTTGCGGTCCCGAAGAAAATTCAGGCATTTGTTGATCAGCGTTCTCACCAGATATCCTTTCACATTCTCCACGTGCTTCGTGTCTCGGGAAACCCATGTGAGGATGGTTTCCTGAACCAGATCTTCAGCATCCGCTTCCCGAGAGATCAGGTTGCGGGCTACGGGGAGTAGGAGTTGACGGTATTCAACAAACAACGTAGTCATCATGCTCAAAGGTTTTCAAAATTCACTCCAGTACGTTCTAGGTCGGCCACATTGTCAGAGGAAATGCCGGATTTCTGATGGAGTGACACACAGGCATCCAAACAGGTGACACATTTTCTCTCTCAGGATGGTTCCCTGCCATAAATCTCTTATAGTCATAAAGAAAAATCATCTGCATCACGTCTGTCGACCAATACCTTAGGGGTGTTTAGGATTGAGTAGTACTCGCCAATTTTCTTACCCGTAATACCCACCATCGTGGCGCAAATCAAATATGTTTATACCTTCGGAGACGCCCATTCTGAAGGAGACGCTTCACTCAAAAACCTCCTTGGAGGAAAAGGTGCCAACCTTGCTGAAATGAGCCGAATCGGAGTCCCTGTTCCTCCCGGCTTTACCATCTCCACGGAAGCTTGCACCCATTTTTACGAAAAAGGCAAAGACACGCTCATCAACATGCTGGAAGAGCAGGTTGAGGTGGGGGTTCGCCATATCGAATCAATCATGGGGACTTCATTCGAGAATTCCGATGAGCCATGCTTGCTATCTGTTCGCTCCGGAGCCCGTGTTTCCATGCCCGGTATGATGGACACGGTTCTGAACCTCGGACTTAATGACGAAGCTGTCGAAGGACTGGCCCAAAAGACCAACAATCCACGTATGGCCTGGGACTCCTATCGCCGATTCGTACAGATGTACGGAGACGTGGTGATGGGCATGAAGCCGGCCTCTAAGGAGGACCTGGATCCCTTCGAGGTGATCATTGATGAGATGAAAGAGGCTCGTGGCGTAGAGTTGGACACAGATCTAACTGTAAAAGATCTGAAAGAATTGGTGGCGCGCTTTAAAACAGCCATCAAGGATCTCACCGGAAAAGACTTCCCGACTGATCCGAAAGAACAGCTCTGGGGAGCCGTTCTGGCTGTGTTCAGTAGCTGGATGAACCAGCGGGCCATTACCTATCGCTCGCTCAACAACATCCCCGAAGAATGGGGCACTGCCGTGAATGTGCAGGCCATGGTCTTTGGAAATATGGGCGAAACTTCCGCCACCGGCGTAGCCTTCACACGTGACCCCGCCACCGGTGAGGATCAGTTTATGGGCGAGTACCTGATCAATGCCCAGGGAGAAGACGTGGTGGCGGGTGTCAGAACACCACAACAGGTAACCCTTA
>CAZLKP010000575.1:0-553 GCA_964560095.1 uncultured Bacteroidia bacterium | reverse complement strand
CGGCTCAAGACGCTGGGCTGCTTTGGCAGGGGCGAGCGAAGAAGACCGTGCGACTAACTACCCTTCACTTGAAGAGAACATGCCCGAGATCTACGCCGAACTGGATGATATTCAGCAAAAGCTCGAAGACCATTATGATGATATGCAGGACCTGGAATTCACCATCCAGGAGGGCAAGCTCTGGCTGCTGCAGACCCGTAACGGCAAGCGCACCGGTTCAGCGATGGTGAGGATCGCCATGGACATGCTGGAAGAAGGTCGCATTTCTTGCGAAACCGCCCTGTTGCGACAGGAACCCGGCAAGGTGGATGAACTCCTCCATGATGTCTTTGATAAAGAAGCATTGGCAGCTGCCAACGAAATTGCCAAAGGCCTGCCAGCCTCTCCTGGCGCAGCAACTGGGCAGATTGTCTTTTTCGCTGATGATGCTGCCGAATGGGCTGTAAAGGGCAAAAAGGTGATCTTGACACGTATCGAAACCTCACCCGAAGACATTCAGGGAATCGATAAAGCCGAAAAAGAGTGCGCCCAGGAGAATCAACGAGGGTCTCCA
>CAZLKP010000574.1:0-2346 GCA_964560095.1 uncultured Bacteroidia bacterium | reverse complement strand
CCCATGGCCAGTATCCGCTTTCCCACCACAACCGGAACCAATGCGCCCATGATGTTCCAGTTTACTTCGGGCACCCAAAACCGGCACAGGATGGTCGTCGCTCATTCGCCCGGCTTCTCGGACTGGGGGATCCAGTATCAGGACACCGCCGACCTGTACAACTTCCTCGCAAACGGCACGCCGGTGCTGACGGTTCGTTTGCTCGACAAGCGCGTAGGGGTAGGGCAGGAAGATCCGCTGGGAAAACTACATGTAAAGGCAAATAGCGTAACCACAACCTTTCCTCACCTGCTCCTGGAGGAGGATGCCACCAATGATTATGCCCGGCTGCAATTCCAAAACCTCTCCGGCGCCTCCAAGTGGCAGATAGCGGGCCTGACTTCCGCGACCAGCGGTGGAGCCCGACTGAAACTGTCTCACTCTGTTGCGGGAAATATCCTGTCGCTTACGGACAACAAGCGTGTTGGTATCAATACCGGGAATCCGACACACGAGCTTGAGGTGGTTCACCAAAGCTTTGGTGGATCAAACACCAACAACGGCATGAAAATCCGGAATCAAAATGCCAACAACACCAATTGGACCCTCTATAGCTTTAACTTCAGCGGCGATTTTGGCCTGTTTGAAGGCAGTACCCAACGCGGCCAATTTGCCGCAGGCACCGGCGCTTACACAACGGTTTCGGATCAGCGGCTAAAGTCCGACTTTTCGGAACCTGGCAACCTCCTGCCTGCCGTGATGCAGTTGAATACTTTCCGCTATTCCTACACCAGCGATCCGAAGCGTAAATCAGTCATTGGATGTAAAGCCCAGGAAGTAGAATCCCTTTTCCCGGAGGTGGTCTATCGGACTGGGGAAGATGGCCAGGGCTATGCCCTTGACTATGCCGGATTCGGAGTAATCGCCATCAAAGCCGTTCAGGAGCAGCAAGAAATCATTGATGCTCAACAAGCTGTCATTGAAGATCTTGTCAAACGACTTGAAGCCCTCGAAAAATCCGCTGGCGAATCCCCGTGAAATCACCACCGGGAGCAGCTCTACAGGGAGGGTCGCACCTGCGGGGTGACCCTCCACCTTCGCCCCTGGAGGCAGACCGTTGCAATTCCGGGGCTGTTTCCGCTATTTCACGCCATGCCCCACATTCTCCGAAACCAGCTCCTCGAGGTCCAGGTTGATCTGCCTGGGGAAGCCTACCGAGGATCCAGATTTGACTGGACTGGCACCATCTCGGCCGTACGCTTCCAGGGAAGGTCTGTCACCGGCGCAGAGCTGGCCAGTCCAGGGGAGAATCCAACCGCTGGAAAGGGCTTTTACAATGAATTTGGTATCGATACTGCCCTCGGGTTTGACGATACCGAGCTTGGCGACTGGTTTCACAAAATCGGCATTGGCCTGCTGAAAAAAGATGGCGAGGCCTACCAGTTTCATCACCCTTACGACATCCGCGCCGCAGCTTTTGAGTTTTTTCCCGCTTCCGATCAGATCCGCTTAATCTGCCGTGCCCCCATCCACAACGGCTATGCCTACCAGCTCGAAAAAGTGATCGAAATTCAGGAACATGGCTTTGCGCTCCATTATCTCCTGAAAAATCTGGGTGAAAAGGCGATCGTCACCACGGAATACTGCCATAACTTTCTGTGCCTTGACGAGGCCGCGCCAGGACCCGGGTATGAGCTGAGCTTCCCGTTTCTGCTGAAGCCGGAACGGTCAATCCTGAAGGTCTGGTCAACCTGGCTCCGCAAACGGTAAGGTTGCAGGACAATCCGTCCCAGCCCTTCTTTTTCAGCAATATGAGTGGTGGAGAGCTGGTCGAAGCCAGCTGGAAACTGGCATATCTGCCAGGCAGGATCGGAGTATCCGAACAAGGTAGCTTCCACACCGATGCTATCAACCTCTGGGGGGTGGGACATGTCATCAGTCCGGAGCTCTTTGTCCGGCTGAACATCGCGCCGGGACAGTCCATGGCATGGCGGAGGACCTATGAAATTTTTGAGCTTGCATGAGTTGCTGAGCTTTTACCGCAAAGCAGGCAGGAGTACGGCTTTAGGGCAACCTGGCGGTCGTGCTGTTAGCCATCCGACCAACCGCATCTTCCCTGTGATCAACATGCAGGGTAATTTTGAGGAAAAGATTACCAGATGCCAAAACGCAAGAAACGCCGGGAGGCGGAGATGTTTTCTTTCTGAATCTCTGAATTTTCAGCCATTCTTCCTACCCCAGATTTCGCTTCCTGGCCCGATCTCGCTCCGCTGCCGATCAGCGTACCGCCTGGTATTTCATTTTCCAGGTCTCTACATTCTCTTGAGTCGATTTTTTCTGATTCTCGCGGGTCTGGGGACGTGGCAC
>CAZLKP010000573.1:843-2365 GCA_964560095.1 uncultured Bacteroidia bacterium | reverse complement strand
CGGTTCGGACGTCATGAGTTGCCGTGTGGATTATGAGGACCGGAATACCTGCATTCTCTTTGGAGATGGCAGTGGCTGTGTCTTGCTGGAGCCAACCACGGAGGACATGGGGATCATGGATTCCAAATTTGCCGTTGATGGGGGAGGCGCTCAGTTTCTTTTCCAAAAAGCAGGCGGAAGTGCATTCCCGACGACCGTCGAAAGCGTTCAGAACAAAGAGCATTTCGTCTATCAGGATGGAAGAACGGTCTTCAAGCATGCCGTCACCGGAATGGCCGATATCACCGAGGAAGTGATGAAAAACAATGGACTCACAGGGGAAGATGTCGCCTGGTTGGTGCCGCATCAGGCCAACAAGCGGATCATTGATGCGACGGCCAGTCGTGCAGGCCTCAGCGACGACAAAGTCATGGTGAATATCCAGCGCTATGGCAACACCACCAACGGGACCATTCCCCTCTGTCTTTGGGAATGGGAGGAGCAACTGAAAAAGGGTGATAACCTACTGCTGGCAGCCTTTGGCGGTGGGTTTTCGTGGGGATCTATTTATGTGAAGTGGGCTTATGGGGAATCGTAACCGTATCGGTTGGCTTTTGCTGCTTCTGCCATTGGTTGCCTGCACCTTCGATCATGATTCAGGCTATCTTCCCCAATGGAAGGCGACCTGGTGGGTGTTGCAGGACGATTCCGGAGCCCATTCCTGGGTTCGCATAGATACGACCTCTGTCCTGACCGGCCTGACGGGGGGGACAGCGATTGCCATTCAGGCTGATGAACGGGGGCTTTGGGCTCTGGAAGAAGGAGGCAGGGTGAGCCTGCGAGATCGGATTGATGGCGAGGTTGAGCGGCAGTGGCACACACCTGATGGACTAGGCACAGACCTGACACTGGGCCTCAGCCGGGTGTTTGTAAGCACGGCAGAAGCCTACTTGTGGGTGTTGGATCCGGAAAAGGAAAGATGGCATGAAGTGACCATGGCAGGTCCTTCGGGTTATATCCTGGCGCGCAGTGACCGTTGTTTTGTCCAGGTGGACGATACAGTTGTGGTGAAGGTCCAGGAGCAGAGCCTGGCGGTGGTAGAAACGATTATCCTGAATTTTCCGATCCTGTCTTTTGACCACGATGGCGGTCATTTTACCTATGCTTCCCACAGCAGTCCGGAAGGGCTTCGGCTCTCGCGGCTGAGTTATCATCCGGATGTTATGAATGCCCTTCAAAAGGTACAGGCGGCTGATCAGATTTTGATCAACCCATTGTTGAGGCAAACGTACGGGACGGAATATTTGGGAGATTTGATCGTAGAAAACGGATGCCTGACTGGTCTTTCAGGTATTTGTGGGGACCATTTTTGGCCCATTTGGGAAGAGGCAGAGGTGCTGGTCCTGCGGGCAGACTCGCTGTTTCGCTACGATCTTGAAACAGGGGCCCGCTTGTATGAGTACGGCAGGCTCTCCGGGGAGCTCAAGGATGGAGTAAATGTGGTGGAATAATGGATCCAATACTCTGCCATTGGGCATGTCAC
>CAZLKP010000573.1:0-833 GCA_964560095.1 uncultured Bacteroidia bacterium | reverse complement strand
CAGACAATTGCTTAATTTACCGCGGCCTCGGCTAAAAGCATGGCCGTATCTCTCTTTCGATCATCATTTTTCAACGATCATCCATATATGGCAGGGATTTCAGATATCAGAAACGGGCTTTGCTTTCGCTACAACCACGACATTTATTCCATCGTCGAATTTCAGCACGTCAAAATGGGCCGTGGTGCTGCGTTTGTCCGGGTGAAAATGAAAAGCCTGACAACTGGCAAAGTCATCGAAAACTCCTTCAACAAAAGCGATAAGCTGGAGGAAATTCGCGTAGAGCGCAGAGTGTATCAATATTTGTATGACGATGGGGAAAACCTTGTATTCATGAATAATGAAACCTTTGAGCAGATTTTCCTGAACGGGAATACCATTGATAATGTTGATTTGCTCAAAGAAGGAGACAGTGTAGAAATTCTTCTCAATGCGCAAGACGAAAGCCCTCTGACTGTGGAGCTTCCCAAGCACGTGGAGCGAGAAATCACGTATACCGAGCCTGGTCTGAAGGGCGATACAGCCACCAACACACTGAAACCTGCGACCATTGAAGGCGGTGCGGAAATCCGGGTTCCGCTATTCATCAACATTGGCGATAAAATCAAAGTCGATACCGGGTCGCGCAGTTATGTCGAACGTGTTAAATCCTGATGATACCGGGCGCATTGCCTCGCTTACTCCCTCAACAAGATACTTATGGATATTAAGGACATTCAGGACCTGATCAAACTGGTCAATCGGAGCAGCCTCACTGAGGTGGAAATCGAAGAAGGAGAATTCCGCATGAAAATTCGCCGGAAAGCTGCCGAAAGTAACGTGATTTATGCAGC
>CAZLKP010000572.1:0-2366 GCA_964560095.1 uncultured Bacteroidia bacterium | reverse complement strand
GAGATGTATCCGAGCGATAACTCAGAATTTTCCCAGGGCCTTAGACAGGAAATCGCTGCACGGCAGGCCCTGATGATTGGCGCTGTCGCTCCTGATCTCCGCCTGCCAACTCCGGAAGGCGATACCCTGTCCATCAGCGATTTGCGTGGGCAGGTTGTATTACTCGACTTCTGGGCCAGCTGGTGTCGTCCCTGCCGGGTGGAAAACCCTCGTGTCAAAGCTATGTATGAACGCCACAAAGACGAGGGCTTCGAAATTCTCGGCCTGAGCCTGGACAGAAGTCGCGATGCCTGGACCAAAGCCATCGTTGACGACGGACTCCCCTGGCATCACGTGTCCGACCTCAGAGCCTGGCAAAGTATTGCTTCTGAAACCTACAATGTCTCAGCAATTCCACACACCGTACTTCTGGACCGCCAAGGCCGCATCGTGGCCAAGGGCCTTCGGGGCGAAGCACTCGAAGCCAAAGTCCGGGAAGTGTTGGGAAAGTAGATGATACAGGAGGCAGAGCCTTTAATTGTACATTGGAAGGTCCTCAGCATACATCCCCTCCACATCGGTCTTTTCCCTTCGACTATTGTCTTTCGGCCATCGGCTTTCTTCACGCTATCGCTCCTTCCTTCAGCTCCTCGGGTAGGGTGACACTATAAATGATTTTCCGAACAGTGTCGAATTGCAAATAGGAATATTCTTCCAATATCAGATCAATGGCATCTGCTGACCTGTGACCTTGATCGCGAAGGTGCTGGTAGCGGCGCTTAATCTGGAAATCGCGGATTACCTTTTGGTTGAGCAAATTAAGTTTCTGGAGCGTGTGAAACAGCTCGTCGGAAACAATCTGGCAAATAGGATTACTCATGGCTCCTCTCTAACGTGAAACAAACAAATCAGAGGTAAGTATGCATCATGGGCAATCGACAGTTTGGGTTAAAAGGTAAATCCAATTGTGGTAACCAGACGAAATTCAGCACTTGTACTGACTACAGCGGGATTGTAAATACTTTCTGATTGGGTAAAATATGGCGAATAGACATCCTGCTGTCGCTGGTTAATAAGAGTAACGTCGAGAAAATAATTCGGTTGCCTAATCCCAAAGCCACCGGAAAATATTGTGCGCCCTCCCGAAGAAATAGATTGCACAGTCTGCAAATCTTCATAATCTAGATACTGCTTCAGGTCTTCCGTGAGCGGATCCCCGAAAATGGCCACCCCGCCTCTCAGGCGAAACATCCCGAATCGCAGCTCTCCGCCCAGCCGGTAGTTGATCGCTGAGGTGTAAAGATCACGGATGTTGTCGTTCTCCGGGCGAAAATTATAATCCTCTGCACTGAGAGATGCGGCCCGAAAATCAGTGTATTCGACATCTGCAGATAGGAAACCTGACTTCCCAAACAGATACATCGCGCCAAGCGTCGCCCTGTAAGGCGTGGTGAGATTGTATCTGTATCGTCCCGGCTCAATAGCCGCTGCCAATTCTTCGGTTCCGGGTTGCCCGTTTGGCAACTGGATGGAATATTCCTGTGACAACCTGATATCGAATTCATCGGTCAGCGTGAAATAGGTGGGGCTTTGGACAGACAGACCCACCCGAAATTGATCCACTGGCCTCACAATCACGCCCATGGTCACACCGATCCCGGTACCTCGGGTCGAAAACTCATTTTCGTACACGATCTGGTTCATGGGAGATTCCAAAGGGAGATTCGGATTATTCTGAAGGAATTCGTGTTGATTCTCCGTATCTGTTTCCTCGAAGTATAACGACTGCTCATACCTCAATCGCTGGATGGCCAGACTGGCTCCAAAGTACACCACATCTTCGAAGTTGCCGGCCATGGAAACGAAGATTTCGTTTCTCCTGCCACTTTCTTCCAGGTTCGTTCGCTGGGTAATATCCCCATTATTGACGGCAGGATAATACAAGGCTGGCTGTCCCAATATCGTATCAATCACAAAGGTCTGCGAAGCCAGGCCGGCGAAGGTATTGGGATTGATAAAATCGCGGGTTTCTCCCAGGGCATTGGCCTCTTCAGTGAAAAAATCTGAAATCGAACTTTCTGTATTGAACCCGTTCACATCCACAGAGCGGTTGTAATTCTCTAACTGATTCACCCCAAAGGCAAACGTGTAGGTTTTTAACCCTTCCTCCACTTCACGGCGTTCACGGCCGGTATCATAGTAGTTTTTCCCAGTAAACGAGAACCCCCAGGAAGGAATGTTCAGCGTAGCGGTAGATGAAGTGGCCTGGGCATCGAGAAAATTGCTGGTCGTGTTGTTGATGAGAAACTGCGGCGTGATGCTAAATGTGGAATTTCGATACACCGCCAGACCGGCAGGATTGACCGTGGCCGAGGCGAGATCCGCCC
>CAZLKP010000571.1:0-2380 GCA_964560095.1 uncultured Bacteroidia bacterium | reverse complement strand
GGGCGGGTGTTGGGCTGGGTTTTTTGATTGGTAGATGAGTAGCCTCATAAGCTTTGCCCAGACCTGAGAAGCACCTTCGCCATGGATTGGTACGTGTGGATCATATTTTTACATGATGTGAAAAACGATATGCACGGGGCGCTATCAGAACAGCCAGATCTCAAAGCATTGTTTGCCGCTAATTTTCTGGTTTCTGAGAAAAAGCCGCAGCCAAACCCAGCGGGAGTTAGCAGATGAACTGGGCACGAATCGGGGTAATATCGTGTCCCATGAAAAGGGGAATGCTGAATCCAACATCCGCCATCTGGTTCGCATCGCAAAGGCGCTGGAGGTTTCCCTGGAGAGATTCCTGAAGGAAGATTTGTCTGACTTTTAAAAAAAGCCCTCGGATCAGAGGTAGCAGAGCGCAATTCGTGTGATTTCAGGCGCTCCCGTCAAAGAGGCACGGCACCAGCAGCCTCAAGGGTGGTTCGCACCGATCCTGGATGAAGCTGCACAATATGATCATCTCCAACCGTAACGAACAGGACATTCTGTAATCCTCTCTGTAGATTTTTTCACTAGTCCAATTGAGGAAGTTAGACACGGGTGTTGATATATGCTCCTCGGGGTGAAAAGCTCTGGGGAGAATTTTTTACCTCTCAGCTAACGGGGAGAAATTGATCAACTAGAAGTTCACTTCTTTTCGAAACAGATCCGATTCTTCCTGAATCATTCAGCTCCTTAGGCAATAATTATTGGTCCAGCCATTCTTTGAACGGGCTGACCTTTTCACGCGCAACCAAGACCTCGGATTCAGGCGGGTGTTTCAGGTGGAGTTTCAATCGCCGGTTGCTGAAACTGATGATATCCTCAATGGCCTGAAGCGAGACGAGAACCCCCCGGTTGACCCGAAAAAACTGGTTTGGATCGACTTGGGTTTCGATCTCCGTCAGTGTGGGATCAATAAGGTAGCGTTTGTTGTCGGTTGTTTTGAACAGCGTGGCCTTGTCTTCGGAGTAGAAGTACAAAATATCCGTAACGGGAACAGAAACCAGATGCTCTCCTTTTTTGACCACAAATCGCTTTTTGTAGGATGTGTTCTCCTGGGCTGGGTTCATCATCTGGCGAAGCAGCTCCATATCCACCAGCTGGGGTTTCTGGCCCTTAGCGCCCTGTTGAAACCATGACACATACCGATCGAGGGCTTTGGCAAGCTGCTCAAACTGAACCGGCTTGAGGAGATAGTCGATGCTGTTGGTCCGAAATGCCTGAAGGGCGTATTCGTCGTAGGCAGTGGTGAAAATCACGGGGCACTGGACTTGGATCTGGTCAAAAATGGCAAAGCTGAGCCCGTCGGCCAGATGGATATCCAGAAAGAGCAAATCGGGTTCTTTATGTTGCTCAAGCCAGGCCACCACTTCACGGACAGACTCAAGTGTGTCCAGAATCTGTATATGTGATTCGTATTGATGAATCAGGCCAGATAGATGGCTGGCTGCCAGGGGTTCATCTTCGACGATCAGAACTTTCATGAGATAAAGAATCAATCAACGTTTGAGGTAGAAAGAAATTCTGATGGAATCAGGGGTAGGCTAACGCGAAATTCCTCCCCATCCTGTTCCACGACTACCTGGCGATCAGTGATCATCTGGTAGCGATCTTTGATATTTGCGAGCCCCACACCGGTCGAATTCCGGGGAATGGCCCGAAGTTGGATAGGATTGCTCATGGTCAAAGTCTGTGTTTTCGAGTCAACACTCACCTTAATCCTGAGAGGAAAGGCTTTGGATACTTCGTTGTGCTTGGTGGCATTTTCGGCCAGAAGCTGTAGCGTCAAGGGGGCCACCATCCAATCTCCTTTCTCCGAAATATTCACATCGGTGCGAAGATTGTCTCCAAACCGGATCTTCATCAGGTACAGGTAATCGTCGAGAAATGCCAGCTCCTGCTTCAGCGGCACCAGCTTTTCCTGCGAATATTCCAGGATATAGCGATACATCCCGGAAAGCTTTTGAATAAAAATGGTGGCCTGGTCCGGATTCTGATGCACCAGGGCGGTCAGTGCACTAAGGCTGTTAAACAAGAAATGGGGCTGAAGCTGATTTTTCAGGGTCAGGTACTGCGAATGGAGTTGCTCCCGCTTCAGCTGTTCGGTCCGGATGGATTCTTCTTTCCACCTGAACAAAAAGGTTCGCGAGTGCAAAAATAGGCTGATGATGGCTGTCACCACTGTCGTGGTGATGAAGGTACCCATGATCCATGGCGCGTTCCAGATGATTTTCCCACTAATGAGGTACATGAACCCATAGGACAGCAAGACCACGGTCACACCTGTGTAAACAATCGTGGTCAGAACGCCCCAAATAAACCGATGCATCGGTTGGGACAGCCAGGGCAC
>CAZLKP010000570.1:0-2384 GCA_964560095.1 uncultured Bacteroidia bacterium | reverse complement strand
GTTGTCGTTCGGGAATGATCTGATTTACTAGATTTGCCAGACTGTTAGAATACACCATGGTACAAAACGTTTTTTTCTGGCGGATTGCATGTTACGCGCTGCTGATGCTGGTGGCCTTTGGTGGCTATGGGCAAAATGAGCAGGGAGAAGGTTCTGTGCAGATTCCCGCTGGTGAGATTAACAATATTCAGGAACGCATAGAAGAGCTTCGCAGGGCCGGTGTACCTGAAAGCAGGATTATGGAAATCATGCAGCAGGAGCTGGCCAGTTTTGAAACACCTTCCAACGAAGCAGAACTGGATCCCACTAATGTTCAGCCGCAACAAGCCCCGGGCCTCAATCAGTCTGAAGCCCAATCTTCTGCAGCCTCCGTCGTTCCGGCAAGACTTCCAGTGGTGATAGATATACCTTCAGCTGCTCCGGTCAAAAAGCCTGATCCTTCTCCGGATGTCATGGGAGAAGAAGAACCCTCCGGCATTTTTGGCCATTCGGTTTTCCTTCGTCAGCCTTTCGTCGATACCGTCAGGCGGTTTGTGCCACCACCCGGATACATCGTGGGGCCAGGCGATATGTTCACGATTACCATTTATGGCCCTTCAGAGCTAAACGAATCCCTAAAGGTAGATAACGACGGCGCCGTGAAGCGGTTCCAGATGGGAAAAATATATCTCGCAGGAATGGAGTTTGCCCAGGCCAAAGGGATCCTGGAGCAGCGTTACCGGCGCATCGTCGATGGCAGATCCATCATTGAAATCAATCTCTCCCCCAATCCTCGCAGCATCGGGGTGAATATTGTCGGGGAAGTGGTCAATCCGGGCTACCATCAGATCAAGGCTTCTGTTCCTGCTTTCCGTGCCATCTTGTATGCCGGAGGAGTGACCGATATCGGGACTGTGCGAAACATCCAGGTGAAGCGAAATGGTCGAGTCGTGCATACCATCGATATCTATGAATATCTGCTTCAGGGTACCTATGAGACCTTTTTTCTGCAGGAAGATGACTTCATTTTTGTGCCATTGAGTGAGAAAGTCATTGGGATCAAAGGGGCTGTCGAACGCCCCATGCGATACGAACTGTTGCCTCAGGAAAATCTGGTGAACCTCCTCAATTTTTCAGGAGGTCTGACTTATAATGCCAAGACGAATAATGTGGAGCTACGGCGCCTGGAAAATGTAGCTTCCCTGTCTGCATCCGCTCCCCTAAGGGAGAAAAAAGAATTCATCATCAACCTGGACCTGGCGGAAATTGCTGAATCGCCAACCGAAGATTATCAGCTCTTTGACGGCGATCAACTCTTTATTCGGACCATCAACAAGGAAACGGTCAATGATGTGAGCATTTCCGGAAGCGTGGAATACCCGGATGAATACCAGTTGTATCAGGGAGAAAAACTCACTGATCTGATCCAGCGTGCCGGTGGCCTCACAAGAGATGCCTATCTGGAAAGGGCCTATATCGTCCGAAGAAATCAGGCAACCATGAAGGCTGCGTACATCCCCGTGGATCTATCTGCCATTTATCTGGATTCTTCCACGGTGTTGAAGGATGTATCTGAGAATCTGTTTCTGCAATTCAAAGATGAAGTGATCATTTTCTCCAACCGTATGTTTGATGAGCGAAGAACGCTCACGGCTCTGGGCCGCGTAAAAAAGCCCGGTCAGGTTGAGATTTATCCGGGAATGAACCTGCGGGATCTGCTTTATCTGGTGGGTGGATTTGAACAGGATGCCGAACTCAAGAGCGTGGAGCTTTCTCTGGTGACGGAGGCAAATGACATGGATGTCACAAACTTTGACGGAGAAGGAAAAGAAGAAAGAGAAGAAGCTATTCCCGGGGCAGACGTTGAGGTGGATACTGCCGGTTCTGCTTCATTGATTCGTCGGGTTTCTGTGCCTGAAGATTGGCAAAATGATCCTTCTCTGGACACAATCATGATTTACGACTTCAACCGGATCAGGGTCTATTCCAAATATGATTTCATTTTTACCCGGCAGATCTCGGTGAGCGGAGCCGTGAAAAACAGCGGTACATTCCCGATTAAGCGGGGAATGACCCTGGTAGATCTGCTCTACCTGGCGGGAGGCCTCTCTGAGCCCGGTAGTGAGCATATCGTGGATCTGTATCAAGTGATTACGGTGGAGGAAAAAGGGAATTATGGCACAGAAACACCAGAGGCGGAAATCAAGCGCATTCAGATCCCCGGAGACTGGCGTGCAAGTCCGCTGGTAGATTCGCTTGACATAACCGATTATTATCGGGTGGTCGTTCGATCTGAGCGGGAATTTCTCCGCACCGGAAGTCTGGCCGTGAAGGGGGAGGTGAACCAACCGGGCACCTATCAGGTGCTGCCGGGCATGAGTCTGAAGGATGTCCTATATATGGCA
>CAZLKP010000569.1:0-2387 GCA_964560095.1 uncultured Bacteroidia bacterium | reverse complement strand
GTGCGTGCTAATGCCGACACCCCGGAAGATGCTCAAGTAGCCCTTAATTTTGGCGCCAACGGCATCGGGTTGTGCCGCACCGAGCACATGTTTTTCCAGGACGAACGCATTCTGGCCATTCGTGAGATGATCCTGGCCGAAGACCCGGAAGGCCGCCAGAAAGCCCTTGATAAGTTGCTGCCGATGCAGCGCAAAGACTTCGAAGGCATTTTCGAAGTGATGAACGGTCCGGACAGGCCGACTACCGTCCGCCTACTGGATCCGCCATTGCATGAGTTCCTTCCCAATGATGAGGCTCATCAGCGCGAAATGGCCGAAAATCTGGGCGTGAGCTATGAAAAAGTACACGATAAAGTCGAAAGCCTTTCCGAAACTAACCCTATGCTGGGACTCCGCGGTTGCCGCGTCGGCAACCTCTACCCGGAGATTACTGCGATGCAGACCCGCGCCATCATTGAAGCTGCGCTTACCCTGAAGCGTGACAAAGGCATTGATGTGGTTCCGGAAATCATGGTTCCCCTGGTCTGCGAAGCAGAAGAACTGCGTCGCCAGCGCCAGACCATTGAGGAAACAGCTGAGCAGGTATTTGAGGAACTGGGCATCCGGATGGACTACAAGATCGGAACGATGATTGAGATCCCCAGAGCAGCACTCACTGCCAACCAGATCGCCGAACACGCCGATTTTTTCTCCTTCGGTACCAATGATCTGACCCAGCTGGCTTACGGTTTCTCCCGTGATGATACCGAGGATTTTATGCCGGTGTACATCGACAAAGGCATCATGCATAAAGATCCATTCCAGTCGCTGGATCAGCGGGGAGTAGGGCAGCTCGTGCAAATCGGTACGAAACTCGGGCGGGAAACTACCCCGGGTCTCAAGATCGGGATCTGCGGAGAACACGGAGGGGATCCCAGCTCCATTGAGTTTTGTGACCAAAACGAACTCGACTATGTGAGCTGTTCTCCCTATCGGATTCCGATTGCGAGACTGGTTGCAGCCCAGAGCCAGATCAAGCATGAACTGATGAAGGAAGGAACTGATATCATCAATGTGCAGAGGTAGGACTCGTTCCGCTCCTACTTTTTTTGTGCCTGCCTGTTTCATGAATTTTTTCTGAGCAAATCGAAAAAACTGTGTTTGGAAGAGGCCGGGGAGATTTGTTGTGTAGCGAAAGTAAATCCATTACCGCAATGATGCGAAGAAGGCGCAAAGGTCTTAAAGAAGTACTCTCTTCGCGGTCTTTGCGTCTTCTTCGTTGTGACTTTGCAGGAAAAATAATGATCGCCAAAGGAGCTTGCCAGTTTGAGCAAATCCCAAAATCTGTGTTTGGTGGCGTTGCAGACGGTCAGCAATTTGTTGACAAAGAGAGTCAATCATGCTGATCAAAGCTTATGGCAGTGCCGTTGAAGGCATTCATGCCACCATCATTACTGTCGAGGTCAATGTTGCCCGAGGCAGATTTGGCTATCACCTCGTAGGCCTGGCGGACAGTGCTGTGCGTGAAAGCCGGCAGCGCATTGTGACAGCTTTTCAAAACAATGATCTCACCTTCCCTCGTACGGAGGTGACCATCAATATGGCCCCGGCCGACATCCAGAAGGCAGGCTCGGCCTACGACCTTACAATTGCTCTGGGTGTGCTGGCTGCTGCGGGTGACATCAGCGACGAGATCATTGCGGACTATCTCATCATGGGCGAGCTGTCGCTAGACGGCACCTTGCGTCCTATCAAGGGCTCCTTGCCGATCGCGATAGAGGCCCGAAAGCGCGAATTCAAAGGCCTGATGCTCCCGGCAGCCAATGCCTCCGAAGCAGCCATTGTCAGTGAGATTGATGTGATTCCCATTTCCCACCTTACAGAGGCCGTTGGGTTCCTCAATGGCGAACGTGACATAGAGCCGCTGAAACGCGACACCCGCGCCATTTTTTTTGAGGCACAGCAGGAGGCCGATCATGATTTTTCTGATGTCAAAGGCCAGGAAAATGTCAAGCGCGCACTGGAAGTCGCGGCTGCTGGTGGCCACAATGTGATCATGATTGGTCCGCCTGGAGCTGGCAAGACCATGCTCGCCAAGCGGATGTCGGGTATTTTGCCACCGCTCACCCTCAACGAAGCCCTCGAAACCACCAAAATCCATTCGGTGGTAGGCATGTTGTCCGAAAGTACCTCTCTGGTCGCTCACCGACCCTTCCGGTCGCCCCACCATACCATCTCCGATGTGGCCCTTGTGGGTGGCGGAGGCATGCCGCAACCTGGCGAAATCAGCCTCGCTCACAACGGCGTCCTCTTCCTCGACGAAATCGCCGAACTCACCCGCGCCACCCTCGAGGTCCTGCGCCAGCCCATGGAAGACGGCCACGTCACCGTCAGCCGCGCCGCCATGA
>CAZLKP010000568.1:791-2387 GCA_964560095.1 uncultured Bacteroidia bacterium | reverse complement strand
CCACAGATCTGGTCAAAGACCCGGTGGCACGGTTTATTGAAGCCTGTGTGGGAGATGGGCATCAGGCGCAGGACATTCTGCCCCTTCCCAAACCCAGCTTCTGGCTGACGGCCAAACAACTCCTGGCGGATCAGGAGATCCATCCACTGCGGCTGATTTTTGTGCTGGATCAGTTTGAGGAATTATTTACCTATCCGGAAGAGCGAGTCAAAGAATTTGCCCTGCAACTGGAAGAGCTCTACCATCAGGTGCAACCCGAATCTATCCGGAGAGGGCTAGCCCGCAAGCAGATCCTGGCCTCAGGGGCTGAGTCCTCCGAAGAATCGGATCCCCGTGAAACTGAACTCCTCACTTCCCTGGAATCTCCGCTGGACGTCAAAATCCTGATGTCTATGCGGTCTGATAAGCTGCATTATCTGGAACGGTTCAAGCCCTATCTGCCCGAAATGATGCTCAATAGCTTTGAGCTTCGCAGCTTTGACCGGGACCAGGCCAAAGAGGCAATTCTGAAACCGGCAAGCCTAGAAGGGGAGAATTACCTGTCTCCTCCCTTTGAGCTGAGTGCGTCTGCGATTGAAGAAATTCTTGGATTTCTGGAGGACAAACTGACCCGGCGGATTGAACCGGCACAGCTACAGATCATTTGCCAGCACCTGGAACAGAAAATGGTCGCCAAGGCCAAAAAGAAAGCCTCCTGACCCGTATCATTTCCGCTTCAAGCTTCTGAGACAAGAACGATGGACAAGGCCGCTACAGAATATACACACACCACGAATCCGGCTGCTCGGCAGTCCGGGGATCAACTTCGCCTGGAACGGGAAGATGTGGGCCAACTCGACAAAATCCTCAGAGGCTATTACCTGGGGCAAATTCGTCAACTGGACAGTCGCAGAGAGCGCCGAAAGGCCCGTATTCTCATCGAAAACCATCTCGTTCTGCCCAAATCCCGCCAGCGGACCTCCAAGGATGCCGCCTACATTCAGGAAAAACTGGACATTGATGAGCAACTCCTGGACAGGCTGGAGGAGTCCCGCCTGATCCGCAGGCTGAATCAATCGGGTCGGAAACCGATTTATGAAATCAGCCATGACACGTTGGTGGAGCCGATTCTGGCTGAGCGCAACAACCGGGAGGCCGTGATACTGTTTGTGCGAAAATATGGCCGTTGGTTTGCCCTGCTGCTCCTCCTACTATTCACCTTCGGGATGCTGTTTGAAAACTGGTTTGACGTGATGGACGATTCGCTGGCCTTTAGAAGTCCCTCATCCGAGGATGTGCGACTGGAAGCGGATGGCGGCATCGTGGCAGCAAGGGGAACGCACAAACAAACCCTGCTGGTGCCATTTGCGGATGTGGAAGACTTCCGGAAACATGATTCCCTGACCCTGCTGGTCGATGTGAATGTAACCGCCCACCCGGACCTTGACCGGCAAGTCGGTCAGGACACGATTGTGTTGAATCTGGGCGCTTTGCCGCTACACCTGCCCAAAGCAGACCTGGAGCGCCTGCTGACCTCCGGACGGGATACCGCTATCCCCATTCGGCTTCTTGTGCCCATTGGCACAAAGGGAGAAGGCCTGCTAGCCGATGTGGCGG
>CAZLKP010000568.1:0-781 GCA_964560095.1 uncultured Bacteroidia bacterium | reverse complement strand
ACCATGCTCCGCCTCCAGCCGGAACCTGATGACCTATCTGATTCGGATGAGGTCCCGATAACAGCCGCTCAGCGCACCCGGGGCATGCCTATCAGCAACATGGTTGAGGCCAACTTTGGTCGCAGAACCGTGCGGGCGGGCAATCGAACCCGTACCATCGCCCTGGACACTATCATGAACCTCTCCGACATGGTCGGAGATGATCAACTGGCACAAAGTCTGCTGAAAGACAAAACCCTGCGTCTGACATACCAGGTGGATGTGGCGCCTGCCCCGCCACCAACCAAGCAGGTAGAATATATGCCAGTATCAGGCATCGAAGTGGAATATTCGGATGGCACCCGGAAATACATCCCGGGTGATGGCAGTTATGTCAATCAGCCCGTGTACCACACGGTGCAGCCGGGGGAAACCCTCTTCAAGATCAGCCGCCTGTATGATGTGACAACCGATCAGATCAGGCAAATCAACCAGCTTTCTACTAACAACATCCGGGTCGGACAGGTGCTGCGGGTGAGGTAAGACCGGGAAACCGGATATCTGTGATGACTTTCCGTTGGGTAGCAGAGTTGCGGATCAACAGGGAACGGCTTTCCCTCTCTTTTGGAAGCAAGGTGAGCCTCTTTGCCTGGCCCAATTGGTTGAAAATATCTTTAGGCGGACATATTCTTTCAGCACTTGATACCTTGGCTCACAAAAAAATCCCTTCACTTTCGCTCAGGGACTCTTGTCTTGCGGAGGCGGAGGGATTCGAACCCCCGGTACCTCGCGGTACAACGGT
>CAZLKP010000567.1:0-2388 GCA_964560095.1 uncultured Bacteroidia bacterium | reverse complement strand
TCTGGTTCTTGTTTGGGGGCCTGTTTGACCAGGTCCAGGGGCAAGAATTCATTTCAGAAAGGCCGGAAATACCCCGACAAATTCGCAGCATGAAGCCCTGTCATGATGGAAAAGTATGGATTCCGGGCGAGTGGCACTGGAATGAGCAAACTGAAATATACGTTTGGCATCCCGGGCATTGCAAAAAAGGTCCCAGAAATCACAGTTATGTTCCCGGCTATTGGAAACGGGAAACCAATGGCTGGAAGTGGGTTCCGGGTACCTGGGAGCGTATAACCAGAAACGGGATCCGACGGAGCCGAAGGCCCTAGTTCCCCTGGCGCCATTCTCCCAAATGGACCTCCGAAAAACCATCCCTGCCATGTCTGAGATATTGGCGAATGGTAAAGGTGCTAGATGAAAAAGCCATCTCTGTGAAAGGAATTTCTTCTCCGCGAAACAAGGCTACCTCCAGGCTTTCTGGCCCCCCATCGAAAGTGGGAGAGCTAAGTTCGGCCAGGAAAAATAAATAGACCTGATTGACTTCCGGCAAGTTATAAACCGTGTGTAGCCTGACAAGGTCCGCTTCCACCCCAGCCTCTTCACGGGTCTCCCGAAGGGCTCCTTCTTCTACCGTTTCTCCATTTTCCAGGTACCCGGCTGGCAAATTCCAGAACCCTTTTCTTGGCTCAATGGCCCGACGGCAAAGCAGAATCTGGTCCTGCCATACAGGCAGACATCCAACCACCATGTTGGGATTCTGGTAGTGAATGGTATCGCAATCCAGACATACATATCGAGGCCGGTTATCACCGGGTGGGATCTGAAACTGAATATCGGCGCTGCCACAATGGCTGCAATAATTCATGAAGAGTGGAATCGCTTTCTTGGCTGAACAACCGGGACAAATATGGACTTATTTTGTCCACTAAGTCGGGAATTTAATACAATTTTGAAACATTGAACAAACCCGTGTGTTTGTTCATTTGTTCTAATATTCTCCAACATTTATTCATGTCGAAGCAAAAAAAAGTCGTTGTCATTGGTGCCGGATTCGCAGGTCTTGCTACAGCAAGCAGGCTCGCTCAGTCGGGATTTAATGTCACCATTGTCGAAAAAAATGATCAGCCCGGAGGCCGTGCCCGCGTGTGGGAAAAGGACGGGTTTCACTTCGATATGGGCCCGAGCTGGTACTGGATGCCAGACGTATTCGAAAATTATTTTGCCCTTTTTGGGAAAAAGGTATCTGACTATTACGAGTTGGTACGCCTTGATCCGGGATACCGGGTTTATTTTGGCAAAGATGACTATGTGGACGTGCCTGCCGATCTGGATCAGCTCGGCCAACTCTTTGAGTCGATGGAACCCGGCGCAGCTACCAACCTGAAGATATTCATGGATCAGGCAGCCTACAAATACAAAGTAGGGATGACCGACTACGTCTTCCGACCAAGCCACAGCATCACAGAGTTTTTGGATTTTCGGCTGATCCGGGAAAGCTTCCGCATCCAGATGTTCAGCAGCATGCGGAAACACGTTGGCAAATATTTTAATCACCCGCGAATCCAGCAAATCCTTGAGTTTCCGGTGTTGTTTCTGGGCGCAACCCCTCAGAATACGCCAGCTCTGTATAGCATGATGAATCATGCGGATCTGGCTCTGGGCACATGGTTTCCAAAAGGCGGGATGAACGAAATTGTTAAGGGAATGGTCGCCGTCGCCGAAGAAATGGGCGTGACATTCCAGCTCAATACGGAGGCAAAAAAAATCAAGGTAAAAAACGGGAGAGCCACAGCCGTCGAAACCAGCGACGCAGACATAGATGCTGACATTGTTGTCGCCAACGCTGACTATCGGCATGCCGACCAGATGCTGCTGGAAAAACCCTGGCGGAATTACTCAGCCAAATACTGGGATAAGCGCACCATGTCGCCCAGTAGCTTGCTCTTTTATCTGGGAGTCAATGAGCCGCTGGACAACCTGCTCCATCACAACCTCTTTTTCGACGAGGACTTTGAGCTACATGCCAAAGAAATCTACACAGAGCCCGCCTGGCCTACCAAGCCTCTGTTCTACGCATCTGTAACGACCAAAACCGACCCAGTCGGTGCCCCGAAAGGCCAGGAAAACCTCTTTATCCTGATTCCTCTGGCTCCAGGCCTCGAAGACTCCGAAGTAGAGCGAGAGCGCTACTATCATATGGTGATGGACAGGCTCGAAAACCACACGGGTCAGGATATCCGAGATCAAGTGGTCCTCAAGCGCAGTTATGCGATGACCGACTTCGAAAAGGACTACCATTCCTGGAAAGGAAATGCCTACGGACTGGCCAACACCCTCCTGCAAACGGCCTTCTTCAAACCCAAACTGAAATCCAGAAAAGTGGATAATCTCTACTATACCGGACAG
>CAZLKP010000566.1:0-2394 GCA_964560095.1 uncultured Bacteroidia bacterium | reverse complement strand
TTCTGTGATGAGACCCATCTCATAGTTCATGAGAACCTCATCAATTTTGCCTTCTGCCTGACCAATGAGTTCATCTTTGGCATCTGGCACGATCACCTCCCCGAGAGAGAAAGAAAGACCGCCCAGGTAGGCTTCACGGAATCCCAGATCCTTGAGCCGATCCAGGAATTTTACGGTTTCCACCAGTCCCACACGAATGAATATCTGACCAATGACCTTTCTCATGGTCTTCTTAGTCAGCAGGATATTCACAAACCCAACCTTGTCAGGTACGATCTTATTGAAAAGCACCCGGCCCATGGTGGTTTCGGTAGTTTCCGTCTCTTCTTTGCCATTTTCTCCTACGATGACTTCACCGGTATCAGGGTTCAGCTTGGGTAGTCTGATCTTAATGTTAGCGTGTTTGGCAACTACTCCTTCATTGTAAGCAATTTCTGCCTCTTCCGGAGATCCGAACAGCATGCCTTCTCCTTTCAGACTCGGACGGCCTTTAGTCAGGTAGTAGATTCCCAATACCATATCTTGAGAAGGCAGGGTAATAGGAGTACCGTTGGCAGGGTGAAGAATGTTGTGGCCGGCCAGCATAAGCACAATCGCTTCGAGGCAAGCTTCGTTGCTCAGCGGTACGTGCACAGCCATCTGATCACCATCAAAGTCAGCATTAAATCCGGTGCACACCAGCGGATGGAGCTGAATAGCTTTCCCTTCAACCAGGCGAGGCATGAAAGCCTGAATTCCCAGACGGTGAAGGGTGGGAGCTCGGTTGAGAAGCACCGGATGCCCTTTCAGAACATTTTCCAGGATATCATAAATCACCGGATCGCGGCGATCCACCAGCTTTTTGGCGCTTTTAACCGTTTTGACAATGCCGCGCTCAATGAGCTTACGGATCACAAAGGGCTTAAACAGCTCCGCCGCCATACTTTTGGGCAGGCCACATTCGTGCAATTTGAGCTGCGGGCCTACCACAATCACAGAACGTCCAGAATAATCGACACGCTTACCAAGCAGGTTCTGACGAAAACGCCCCTGCTTTCCTTTGAGCATGTCTGACAGAGATTTAAGGGCCCGGTTGGAGTCTGAACGCACGGCGTTCACCTTCCTGGTATTGTCAAAGAGAGAATCAACAGCTTCCTGGAGCATCCGCTTTTCATTTCGCAGGATGACTTCCGGCGCCTTGATCTCAATCAGTCTTTTGAGTCGGTTATTCCGAATAATGACCCTGCGGTAGAGATCATTCAGGTCGGAGGTGGCGAAGCGGCCACCTTCCAGAGGAACAAGCGGACGAAGTTCAGGCGGAATAACAGGGACAATACGAACGATCATCCACTCGGGGCGGTTTTCGATCCGACGATTCGCAGCACGGAAAGCTTCGACAACCTTGAGTCGCTTGAGGGCCTCGTTTTTCCGCTGCTGGGATGTCTCCGTCGCAGCTTTTTTCCTCAGGCTGTAAGAGAGGTCATCCAGATCAATGGTACCCAGAATGGCTTCGAGCGCATCAGCTCCCATTTTGGCCACAAATTTTTCCGGATCATCTTCCGGCATCATTTGGTTCTCCTTCGGAAGGGTTTCCAGGATACTGAGGTATTCTTCCTCAGTAAGGAAGTCCATCTTCTGAAGCCCTTCTTTTTCCATGACCCCAGGATTGATCACCACATACCGTTCGTAATAGATGATCTGATCGAGTTTTTTGGAAGTAAGGCCGAGGAGGTATCCAATTTTACTTGGCAGGGTTCGGAAGTACCAGATATGAGCGACGGGAACAACGAGTTGAATGTGACCCATTCGCTCTCGGCGGACCTTTTTCTCGGTCACTTCCACCCCACATCTATCGCAAATAATTCCTTTGTACCGAATCCGCTTATATTTACCACAGTGGCATTCATAATCTTTGACCGGACCAAAGATTCGTTCACAGAAGAGACCATCTTTTTCCGGCTTGTAGGTCCGGTAGTTAATGGTCTCCGGCTTGAATACTTCGCCGTGAGAGCGGTTAAGAATAGCCTCCGGGGAGGCAAGACTCACTGTGATTCGGTTAAAATCACTGGTAATCTTAATGTTTTTGGCGATTGGCATGCGAGACTTCTATGTTAATGTCCTTAGCTAAAGGAAGGCCCGGCCGGAGCTACCCGAACGGGGTGATACACATGTATTCTATTCGAGGGTCACTTCAAGCGCCAATCCACGAAGCTCGTGGATCAAAACGTTGAAGGACTCAGGCACTCCCGGAGAAGGAAGCACATCACCTTTGACGATGGTTTCGTACACTTTGGCACGTCCAACCACATCATCGGATTTAACAGTCAGCATTTCCCGCAGGATATGAGCGGCACCGAATGCCTCCAGTGCCCACACCTCCATCTCTCCAAAGCGCTGCCCGCCAAACTGGGCTTT
>CAZLKP010000565.1:0-2414 GCA_964560095.1 uncultured Bacteroidia bacterium | reverse complement strand
GTTCATATCGAAAAGAAACAAGGAAAGTCAATTGTGCTTGATGCCTCAAAAACATTTGACTCGGAAAATGACCAATTGAATTTTCAATGGTGGATAATGTCAGAAGCAGGTACTTACAAGGGAAAGGTCATCATTCAAGATGACAATTCAGATAAAATTACAATCAATATACCATCTGATTCGGCAGGTAAAACAATTCATATTATTTGTGAGGTAACTGACAACGGAGAACCAACTCTTACGAGTTATCGCCGAATTATAATTACATCGAAAAACTAAAAAATGAATGCTATATAATTAATATTTAATGTTTTACAAACGCTTTACATGTACACACATTGCCAAGTCGCTTTAACAGGCAGGCGCACGACCGAAACTTGCCAATAAGCGTATCTATCCCAGCGTAAGGCAGGCAGGAAAGTAGTAGCAAATTGAAAGTAAAAATGATATAAACGAATAAACATCAGGCGATAACATCGCGTGTAGAGCATTTGGCAGATCGTGCTAATTTCAATGGTGTTGTATCTAATAAACTTTGTAGCGGTTGGATAGGTTCGTGCTTCGAATCGCCAAAGGACACCATATACTTAATCATTGTGCCATTGAGCGTGCAATGAAAGCTGCCCCATCTCTCCGCTGCCCAGACCTTCACCTGGGCCAAAGCCATGGGCGGAACAAGCCTTCGATGAGGAACTTCCATCGCGGTATATGCCTCGGAGAATATCTATACCACTGGGTATTTCGAAAGCACAGCCGACTTTGACCCGGGCGTCGGCACCTTTTCCCTCAGTTCGGCTGGTGATCCTTGACTCCGTGAAGATAGGGGATTAGGCGATTTCTTCAGAGGGTTTTCTCCCGGGCAAACATGATCATGTGACATGAATTTATTCATGGAATGGAAACTTAACCTGTGAGGAGATGGTTCATTTTTTTTATGTTTATCTCTATTGTGACTCCTCTGGAAAACTAACCCTACACCGATGCGTTGCTTCTTGTCTCTGCTCCTTTCCCTCTTTGCCAGTTTCTCTATTGGTCAAATTTCTGACCACGACATCCAGGGCGCCCAGCGCATCTTCGGATTGGAATTTGATGCTGCGGAACGAGACTCTCTATCCGAAACCCTCATCGAAACCCTCGATACTTACGAAGGCCTCCGTGCCCTGCCCCTGCCTAATTCCGTGATGCCTTCGGTGCAGTTTCAGGTGTTACCTTACGGTTTTTTGCCCAACACCCGGCAGCAGGCGATCGACTGGAATCTTCCGCAAGACGTGGCTTTGCCGGAACATCCGGAAGAGCTGGCTTTCTACACCGTCGCCGAACTGGCTTCCCTGATGAAATCCCGGCAAATTACCTCCATGCAGCTTACCACGCTCTTTGTGAATCGACTCAAAGAATATGGAGAGGAGCTACATTGCATTGTCACCCTCACTGAAGACTGGGCTCTGGAGCGAGCCGCTCTGGCCGATGAAGAACTTGACGCCGGGATTTATCGTGGCCCTTTGCATGGTATCCCATACGGCGTGAAAGACCTGCTAGCTACGCCGGTTTTCACAACCACCTGGGGAGCCATGCCCTACAAGGATCAGGTGATCGACCAGACCGCCACTGTGGTTCGAAAGCTCGACGAAGCCGGGGCCGTGATGGTAGCGAAGCTCAGCCTCGGCGCCCTCGCCATGGGCGACGTGTGGTTTGGTGGGATGACTCGCAACCCCTGGAATCTGGAGCAAGGATCCAGTGGATCTTCTGCTGGATCTGCAGCGGCAACGGCTGCCGGACTCGTCCCTTTTGCTATCGGAACTGAAACCTATGGCTCCATTGTGTCCCCCTCCAATCGATGTGGAATCACCGGGCTCCGCCCAACTTATGGTCGGGTAAGTCGATATGGTGCGATGGCACTGAGCTGGACCATGGACAAAATCGGGCCGCTCTGCCGCTCGGCGAAAGATTGCGCGATTGTCTTTGATGCCATTCGTGGTGAGGATCCCAACGATTTGACCCTCACACAGGCAGCCTTCAATTATCGGGAGGAGGTGGATCTCTACACCCTCCGAATCGGGTATCTGAAAACAGATTTTGAAGATGCCTTTTATGCTGATAACGGCAAAGACAGCGCCACGCTGGCTGTGCTACAATCCCTCGGCGCCAATCTGATCCCAATGGAACTTCCCAGTGAAATCGATCCGCAGTTGCTCCTGCCCATGCTGTTGGTGGAAGGTGCCGCTGCATTCGACGTGCTCACCCGCACCAATCAAGATAGCCTCCTGGTGAGGCAGCTGAAAAATGCCTGGCCCAATACGTTCCGGGCGGCCCGCTTCGTGCCAGCGGTCGAATATATACAGGCCAGCCGTGCCCGAACCCTGCTTCAGCAACATATGCATGAAATGATGCAACAAGTCGATGTGCTTATCGCACCG
>CAZLKP010000564.1:0-2416 GCA_964560095.1 uncultured Bacteroidia bacterium | reverse complement strand
GGTGCTGGAAGGCCCCGTCGGCAAGTCCCTTCTGGAAAGGGGGCAGGAATTCTGGCTTCGCGGCCTGACATTTTATGACGCAGGAAACCGGAGTTTTTATACCAAAGACCGTGAAGTGCAGCAGCCCGATGACCTAAAAGGCCTGAAAATCAGGGTCATGAATGACCCGACATCCATCGCTATGGTCAATGCCCTGGGAGGCTCTGCTACGCCCATGGCCTATGGCGAACTCTACACCGCCCTGCAACAGGGCGTAGTAGATGGGGCAGAAAACAATCCGCCTTCATTTATTACCTCCCGGCATTTTGAGGTGTGCGACTATTACATCCTGGACCAGCATAGTGCCGTACCGGATGTGCTGGTCATTGGTACAAAAGCCTGGGACCGATTTGACTCGCAGGAACAAGCCTGGTTACAGCAGGCGGCCGACTCCTCCTTTCAGAACCAGAAGCGCTATTGGGCTGCGTCTGTGAAGGAATGCATGGACATTCTGGACGAGGCAGGTGTCACAGTGATTCGTCCGGAGAAATCACCCTTTTTTGAAGCCACACAGTCTGTGCGGGAAGAAGCCGCATCCGATCCTGTATTGAACCAATACCTCCAGGACATTCAATCTACCCCATGATGAATCAAACCATCAACATGATCAACCGGGTGGTGGAAGTAGTGCTTGTGGCCGTTTTTGGCCTGATGGTACTCAGTGTCACCTGGCAGGTCATTTCCCGCTTTTTGCTCGGAGATGCCAGTTCATTTACCGAAGAACTTGCCCGATTCTGTCTGATCTGGCTCACGGTACTGGGTGCGGCGTATGTAGTTGGCAAAAAAGGTCACATCGCGATGGACTATCTCTACCAAAAAGCCGGAGAAGCCGGGAAGCACCGGATGATGTACCTGTCCTATGGTTCGATCATCTTGTTTTCCCTTGTCGTCCTGGTCATCGGCGGTGGCAACCTCGTGTTCATCACCCTGAAACTGGGCCAGGTCTCTTCTGCGTTGGGACTACCGCTGGGCGTGGTGTATAGCATTGTTCCAGTCAGCGGCCTGATGATGATTGCCTATTCTATTCACAACTGGCGAGAAGAATCCTGATATGATCCTTGGAAGCATCCTTCTGTTATTTGGCAGTTTTTTTCTGCTGCTCGCCCTCCGGGTGCCCGTGGCCTTTGGGATTGGGATTTCTACCACTCTGACTCTGCTGCTAAATATTTCCGGCCTACCTGCGGTCACGACAGTGGCCCAGCGGATGACGACCGGTGTGGATAGTTTCCCATTGTTGGCCATTCCGTTATTTATTTTGGCGGGAGAGCTGATGAATCAGGGAGGGATCGCCCGCAGGCTGATTCGGTTTGCGAAAGCCCTGGTGGGGAGCCTGCCGGGGGGGCTGGCACATGTGAATGTGATTGCCGCCATGCTTCTGGGCGCCATTTCCGGCTCTGCCATGGCAGCAGCCTCGGCCATTGGATCCATCATGACAGATCAAATGGAGGATCAGGGCTATCCCCGCAAATTCAGCGCTGCGGTCAACCTCAGTTCTGCTACCACCGGCCTGCTGATTCCTCCGAGCAATGTGCTCATTGTTTTTGCCCTTGCCAGTGGGGGGACCGCTTCTGTCGCAGCCTTGTTCATGGGCGGGTACATCCCCGGAATTCTGGTCGGTTTGGCCCTGATGGCTGTCGCGGCCATCCAAGCCAAACGGCAAGGATTTCAACAGGGCGAACGCGCTTCAGGTAGCGAACTTTTCTGGAGTCTTGCCGATGCCTTTTTGGGATTGTTCATGCTCGTGCTGGTGGTGGGCGGCATTGTAGGAGGTGTTTTCACCGCTACGGAGGCCGCAGCCATTGCCGTGATCTATGCCCTCGCCCTGGGCATGGGCTATCGGGAAATCGGCCTGAAAAACCTGTCATCCATCCTGCTGGCCAGCTCGCGCACCACGGCCATCGTGATGTTTCTGATCGGGACATCCATGGCCATGTCCTGGCTGTTTGCGTTCCAGAGCCTCCCCCAGCTAATCAGTGAATTGCTCCTGGGAAGCGTGAGCTCGCCCGTCTTGATCCTCCTGATTATTAACCTGACCCTGTTGGTTGTCGGGACCTTTATGGATATGACGCCGGCGGTACTGATTTTCACGCCTATTTTTCTACCCGTCGTGACAGCGATGGGCATGGATCCCGTTCATTTCGGGCTCGTCATGGTGCTGAATCTTTGCATTGGGTTGTGTACCCCTCCGGTTGGAACGATCCTGTTTGTTGGATCCGGGGTCGCAAAAGTGTCGGTCAGTCAGGTGATCAAGCCGCTGATTCCCTTCCTGATCGCCATGATCGTGGTCCTGATGCTGATCACCTACATCGAGCCCCTGGTGATGTGGCTGCCTGGATTGGTGGAGTAACGACCAGAATCCATGGAAAAGGATTGGGCA
>CAZLKP010000563.1:0-2420 GCA_964560095.1 uncultured Bacteroidia bacterium | reverse complement strand
GGTGCTCGAGAGACGTGACTCCAACCAGTCACGAGCATAGGCATTACGCACGCTGACGATTAACGTTTTTCCATCGTAGGAAAGCGCCTGCGTGTCACGTACCCAGGTGTCAAAGCTCGCCCGTGGCATCTCCATTTGAAGCTGCCCCAGGATGCTTTGCCAGGCTTGCTCATAGTTCATGCTCACTCCTGTTTTGCTGCGATGATGTGGGCTCGATAAGAGCGAATTTGTTTTCTTCAAGGATCTGGTTGGTTGTCATGTTTACCTTTGATGAAATCAGTTTTGTTGAAAAAACAATTTTTGTGAGTCTTTCTGCATAGTGCTACGAAAACAGTAAAAACCCACAGGACGGCTTCTAACGGGTTTAATTTTCGAGCCATACTACGGGTCAAAATCAAAATTTCAGGCCGCTCAAAATGGCACCTGATAAGGCTGCCTGAGCGGACGACTGAGCGGAGCCTGAGCGGTTTGAGAGCGTCTCAAAAGCGTGACATGAGCGGTACCGCTCACAAGCCGCTTTTGTTTGAAAAAATGTCTCGTTTTTCCTGGAAAAATTTGAACTTAATTTTTCAGCTACCATTCCGAACTCACTTTTTGCCCCATGGTGATGGGCCTTTCTTTGAGTTTGAGACGGCCATTTTCATATGCATCAAGGGCATAATTCAAAAGGAATAAAGTCAATTCTCCGATGGATATCGAATCGGCTAGCGCATGGATTTGCTTGTCTAAATCTTTACTCCAGCGATAGTTCAGGTAGAGTGCTTTTTTACTCCTGCTCTTGTTGGCTTTTTTGATGGGTTGGATTTCTTGTGATTGATCATCATCACTTTCTTCCCAGGTCAGAGCCATCTTGCGCCGGTTGATATCTGGTAGTGCCTCAACCTCAAGTTTTCCCTGACGTACCTGGGCAAGCGAATACCCAAGCAGGGCGCTTGCCACATTGGAAGTCGTTGCCATGTGCATCTGGGCCAGCCCCAAAATCTTTGCGCGCACATCTTTGGCTTTCTCATGCAAATTTTCTGGAATGTAATAGGACCTAGATGGATTACGCTTTTCCCAGGAGCGGGCTTTCCTGGGCCTGGGTTTTGCGCGCGGGATCAGGTCAATCGGCTCCTGAGGGTTGGTGCGCAATCTGGCAAATGGGTCCTGTCTTTTGTTACTGTCTGACATGCTTGCAACTTCCTTCACTTACGATTGACGAATGATCTCTCCACTCAAAGACTCGTACTCAGTAGATGCACGGCTGGAGGGAGCCTTTTCAAAGATGGTCAGACCCTCGGCTGCGCACTCTCGCAAGACCGTGGCGCGATGGATCGGAGCCAGAACTGATTCCCCAAATGTCCCTGTAAGCTGCGCCAGGGACTGTTTGCTTTCTGTCGTTTGCTCATCATAGAAAGTAGGGAGGATGCCTGCCAGCCTTCCGGTCCAGGCGTGTGAGTCGTGAAGTGAGCCGATCATGGACATAATTTGTGATAGACCATCCATGGAAAGGAACTCGGTCGCAGTGGGAATCAAGACACGGTCCGAGGCAAAAATCGCTCGCTCCTGAATACCGCCTACAGATGGCGCTGTGTCAAATATGATGTAGTCGTAATCCGGTGCATATGGCCTGAACAAATCCAGGATGGCATCCACAGGGCGGTTTTCTGCGTTGACCACGATTTGCGCGGTCGCTGTTGCGCGATCTCCGGGTAATAGCTCCAGACTTTCCCGGCCCGTATCGCGGATCCATTGGCGTAGATCCGCAGATGGATTCACAAGGGCATTGAATACACCAGGCTCCTGTTGAATTCCCAGAGCAGTCGCACATTGTCCCTGCGGATCGAAATCCACCAGAAGCACACGCCTTCCACGTAGCGCCAAGCCATGTGCCAAGGAAACTGCGGTAGTGGTTTTTCCAACACCACCTTTTTGATTGGGGGTGACGATTGTGATGGTCATATTTCTGGCTTATTCCTTCCCAGATTCAAGTAATTTCCGGATTGCATCCGGATGAAAGCGCACATCCCTGCCAATGCGTACCGAGGGGATCTCCCCACGCCTGGCCTTGTCCCGAACTGCCCGTGGACTGAAATTCAATATCTTTGCCACCTCATCGACAGTGAGAAGCCGATCAGGAATGGGAATACTGGAGTTCGTGTCAGCCATTTAGTTCTCATCTCCTTCGATTGAACAGATGTATCTGGAATTCACCCAGCCTTCGATGGGGGATTGCAGATGCAACCACAATGAACCAATATCCTGCACTTGAATATCCCCGGTATGAGGGTCTGTTGATAACTTCACGGCTTCCCCCTCCTTCAGGTATCCACGTACTGGACCGATGGGTGAGAAACGGACGTTCAAGTGCCCCTCGGGAATATCGGTGCAGACCTGGCGATCAAGCACAAATTGAATTTCAGTGGGGGTTGCAGTCACAA
>CAZLKP010000562.1:2016-2431 GCA_964560095.1 uncultured Bacteroidia bacterium | reverse complement strand
GTGGCCCTCTATCAGTTCAACATCGTCTTTGGAATTCTGATTGCTTTTTTGTCCAATTATCTGCTGCGCAACATGGGCGACAATGCCTGGCGCTGGATGATCGGAGTGGAGGCAATCCCTGCGTTTCTTTATGCCGCGATGGTGTTCACGGTTCCGAAAAGCCCGAGATGGCTGTTGATTCGCAAGCAAGATCGAGCTGGAGCAGTAGAGACCCTCAAAACCATCGACCCAACCATAGATGTGGAGGCGGCAATGGATCAGATCCTGTCCGATCACCATGGAACTAGTGGAAGCAAAGAGACCATCTTCAGCAAAGCCTATCGATTTCCACTGATTCTGGCCTTTCTCATTGCCTTCTTTAACCAATTCTCCGGTATCAATGCCTTCCTGTATTACGCCCCGCGTATTTTCGAGC
>CAZLKP010000562.1:0-2006 GCA_964560095.1 uncultured Bacteroidia bacterium | reverse complement strand
GGACTGGAAAAAAGCAGTGCGTTTCTCAGCAGTATCGGTATCGGCATCACCAATCTGGTCTTCACGCTGATCGGGTTATCTTTGATTGATCGATTCGGCAGGAAGCAGCTGATGTATGTGGGATCTTTTGGATATATCCTGTCCCTGGGAATGGTTACTCTGGCATTCCTGCTGAACTGGCAGGGCATGGTCGTACCGATATTCCTGTTTCTATTCATCGCAGCCCATGCCATTGGTCAGGGCACGGTGATCTGGGTGTTTATCGCGGAGATTTTCCCCAATCATCTTCGGGCTGATGGTCAGGCATTTGGCTCTTCGGTTCATTGGATTCTGGCAGCTGCCATCCCCTCACTGGTTCCGGTGCTGTTCAAGAGTATCGGGGCAGCGCCGGTATTTGGGATCTTTACCTTCATGATGGTCCTGCAGCTGATTTTTGTCTGGAAAATGATGCCCGAAACCAAAGGAAAATCGCTGGAGGAGTTGGGCACGAGGATGGCAGACTCTCAAAAAGGCTAATCAGCTCGTTGCCTGGTCAACCCATGCTTCACAAATATGAAATCCAGTGGATTTCCGGTATATTGATGGGGCATAACGGGAGAAGGAATTATGCTGTCTGCTAACAGAATGCATGGGCGAAGAGTCAGGCGAGTAGCTTCACAAGGATGGGGCTGGGTATTATTTTTTTGTTTGGCCACTGCGCTCGTTTCCTGCAATAAGCTCAGCGAACCCAAAGGGCAGTTTCTCATCGGTTTTTCTCAATGCACCGCTGATGCCTGGCGGGAGGTCATGCATAAAGAGATGATTCGGGAGTTATCCCTTCATCACCAGCTATCTCTTGAAATCAAGGTATCTGAAAATAACAATGAGACTCAGATTCGCCAGATAGATGAACTAGTGCAAGCCGGCATAGACCTGCTGATTGTCGCTCCCAATGAGGCGGAACCCCTGACACCCAAAATTGAAGAGGTATTTCAAAGCGGCATCCCTGTCATTTTGATTGACCGGAAAACGACCTCCAACCAGTACACGGCATTCATTGGGGCCGATAATGAGGAAATCGGGACAACGGCTGCCCATTATCTGGCCCGTAGGTTGGGTGGGAAAGGAAGTATACTGGAGATCAGAATGGCCATGAGCATCACGCCGGCTCAGGAGCGTGCCCGTGGATTCAGGTCGGGTCTGGCAGAATATCCGGATCTCAGGGTGATAGATTCCATAGAAATTCCCTGGGATACAACGGATATGTACCAGGATTTTCCGCAAATGATCCAACGATCGTCCGATGCAGATGCCATTTTTGCACAAACGGATTTACTCGCCGAAATCGCTCACAGAATTGCATCCGCTGATGGCAGAGAAGACGAATTTCTGTTCGTTGGGGTAGATGGAATTCCCGGTACCGGCCACGGGGTAGAAGCCGTCAAAGACTCCATTCTGGATGCTTCTCTATTATATCCTACAGGGGGAGCAGAAGCCATACAGCTGGCCGACAAAATCCTCAGTAGAGAGCCATTTGATCGAATTAATTTGCTCCAGACTACTGTGATAGATCAGGCCAATGCCAGGATTTTGTCTGCCCAGATGGACAAGCAGAATAGCTTACAGGCAGGGATTGATCAACAAATAGCCAGAATTGAGAACCTCAATACCGTTTATCGAAATCAAAGGACCTTCATTTCGGTGCTCATCGTGAGTTTGCTGCTTACGATCGGCATGGGAGCGATCCTCTGGCTTTCCCTGAAGCAAAAACAGAGAATCAATCATAGTCTGGAGCGGAAAAACGCCGAAGTGCTGGAGCAGCAGGAAAAAATTCTGGCTATATCTGAGGAGCTGAAGGCAGCCACACAGGCCAAGGTGAACTTTTTTACCAATATTTCTCACGAATTCCGTACGCCTCTCACGCTCATCATGGGCTTTGCTGAAGACCTTGTTCCTTCCAATGCCGTGAGTCAGAAGGTCAAGCAGCACCTGCGCCTCATTGGCAATAATGCCGCACGACTTCTTCG
>CAZLKP010000561.1:0-2455 GCA_964560095.1 uncultured Bacteroidia bacterium | reverse complement strand
AGCCATGCCCGCAAATGAAAAGGCCGATCCTTGTGAAGGGCTGGAATTATGTGACTGCGTGCACATGGTCCAAAGGTCAATGCGTTTGGCACCGCCAGCCTGAACAATGACCTCTTCCCGAGCCGTTATGATCAGATCCTGCACCCAGTCTTCTTTGCTGCCAAACATGGTACCCGGCTCAATGGTAATTCTGACTGCACGGGATCCGGTATTCTTCAAGTGAATTTCCAGGCACTGACCTCGGTATCCACCTGTTCCATTTGCTTCAGCCACTTCAACCACACCTCGTGTGATGGCTTCGGTGAGGGTCATAGCAGTTTGAGCCAGGGAAAAAGAAGGGAAAATAATGAATAAGAAAATCAGATGAATAGGACGCATGATTTGTCTGTTTTTCTTTACTAATGACAAAAGATGATTTGGTTACACCATTCCAACCAGTATTCGTAGGTAACAGGGCGTGAAATTTCCCAAGTTTTACTGTGTATTCCCGTAATCGAGATAGTATCGGATCAGATCAAAGAGGCTAGAGGCAACGAGATCATGACCTGCCTGGGTCAATATCTCCTTTTCCGTCTGAAGGTTTTTTTTCCGGTTTTCCTGAGAACGGAAACGGTCCCACAAATCGACCACAGGCGCAGCACCATTCACTGCCAGCGTGCGGAGCTCCATGTTGTACTTGCTCCTCAGATCTTGCTCTTTTTGTGAACGGCCGGCTGGAAGTGAAGGCGGAATCAATAATATCGGTTGCGTTCCAGCACGCTTCGCCATCTCGATCAACTCAAACATCGCCTGTCGGAAATCGGGAATTCCTGCACCACCCTGTTTGTGCTCCGCAAACCAACCACCGCTCAGAATCAGGTAGTCTGGTTGTTTGGACAGCACCTGCTCCAGATACTTTTTTTCAGTGAGCGGAAACGTTTTGCCGGTGGCCACATCCGGATTGTAGCCCCACATCCTCAGAAAAACTCCCTGGCTGTAGATTTGCTCAGCTAGCTGGCTATGCCACGGTCTTGCCACTGGACTTCCATCCGGCCCCACACTGTTTCCCCAGTATGCCAGGGTGATATCCGGAGGATCCTGGACGAATTCCGCTTTCCCCAGCCTAATAGGTCGTAAGGTGGCTGGCGTGAGCACCCGGATCCCGTGCACACCCAGGTCTCCATGAAAAGGCAGGATGGTTTGAAAGCAGGTGGTATCCTGATGTAAAACACGCAGGATAGAGGCATCTACATTCCATTGGAGTATCAGGGAAACTGAATCCTGGGTAGGTAAAAAGGCCTTATAGTCCTTTAAATCTATGATCAGGGAATCTTTGCCCCGATTGGTGAGCATCAGGCTGGCAGGTTTGTCCTTGATTTGAAACCACAAGACGTGTAGGGCACCTTGCGTGTAAGGGCCAAGCATCCATGACGCCGAATCGAGCTGGGTCAGAGACTGAGGTACCAATTCCATGTGTGATGGGGCAGGAGCGCAATCCGGCGTATCCCAGCATCCAGATAGCAACCATGAGACACAGAGGCAAAATATCCATTGTTTCATGCGCATAATTTCAGGTCCGGAAGACTAAAAATCAAGAAAACCATTTCAGTGTTTACATATTGAAACGGTTTTTCCGTACAACTATCCGAATCAATTCCAGATGACATCAGGTTTTTTTCAATCATCCTGTTATGGCACCCATTCACGGGCTCTATCACATCAAGGCCATGTCTGGCACAGCCCAGACAAATCTGCATTTCTATACCGACGTTCTGGGCCTTCGTCTGGTGAAACCCCCCATCAACTTTGATGCCCCCGTTGTTTATCACCTGTATGATGGCAATGAACATGGGGCACCCGGTACCATCATGACCTTTTTCCCTTTTCCCAATATTCGGAGAAGGAGGGTAGGGGCCGGGCAGGCTCCTATTAGCCTGGATGAGTCTATGAAAGCCTAATCTCCCTGGAGATTTGTCAGGATTTCTTCAACGATATCCTCAGGAGACTGGTCGATATTAATAACCCAAGCGTGTTCAGGCTCTTCCAGGGTATCAAACTGACTCAGGAGTAATTTCGGAGGCATAAAATGATGTTGCCGGCGCTGCATCCTTGCCTGGATCTGCGATGGCGTTCCTTTCAGGTATACGATTATCACATGGGTGTCCTCTCCGGTCAGAATACGGCGATAACTTTCTTTCAGGGCAGAGCAGGCATACACAGCCGAGGCTCCCAGGCCCAGGTGGTCCTCTATGGAGGCCCGGATCTGCCGCAGCCAGGGCCAGCGGTCCTCATCTATGAGTGGAATTCCTTGTGACATCTTGCTCACATTTACCTGTGGATGAAAATCATCTCCATCATAAAACGGAGCATTGATCCGGCTGGCCAGGAGCTTTCCGACGGTACTTTTTCCTGATCCCGAGACCCCAGGGCTGACGCATCATATTTGAAATATTTTACTTCTTGTTTTATCCGATAA
>CAZLKP010000560.1:1519-2464 GCA_964560095.1 uncultured Bacteroidia bacterium | reverse complement strand
TCAATAACCAACCACAACTCACCGCTGATGAATTATCCGACCATCTGGCTGGCGTTGAGGTACTGATCGTGCGTTCCACCAAAGTGAAGGCCGAAGCCATTCTTGCAGCGGACACGTTGGATTTGATTGTGCGGGCGGGGGCCGGTGTTAATACCATCGACATGCAGGCTGCCAGCGAACGGGGCATTTATGTGGCCAATTGCCCTGGAAAAAATAAAGACGCGGTGGCGGAATTGACCATCGGGTTTTTGGTGGCTGCAGATCGCAGGATCGTGGATGCAAGCAGTGATCTCAGAACCGGTAAATGGATGAAGAAGGTGTACGGAAAGGCCGACGGCCTTCGTGGAAAAACCCTGGGAATCATCGGTATGGGGTCTATCGGGCAATCGGTCGCCCAAATTGGCCAGGCTATGGGGATGAATATCATCGCATGGTCTCGTAGCCTCACCCCGGAAAAGGCGGCCGGATGGGGAATCGGCTTTTGTGAAACCCCGATCAATCTGGCCAAAAAAGCCGATGCCATCACGGTTCATGTGGCTGCAGCACCTGAAACCAGGCACATGATCAATGCCGAATTCCTTTCCCATGTGAAGCCAGGGACCATCATTATCAATACCTCCCGCGGAGATATGCACGATACCGCTGCCCTCAAAGCGGCGATCAAAGAGAAGGGGCTGAAGGTGGCTCTGGACGTGTACGAAGATGAGCCCACTTCCGGAGATCCTGCCTTCCGGGATCTGGAACTGGCGGAGACGATCACTGGTACGCCACATATTGGCGCTTCTACCAGTCAGGCCTCTGAAGCCATCGCGCTGGAAGCCGTTCGGGTCGTTAAAACCTTCCTCGAAACCGGGCATCCGGCCAATGCACTCAATGTGAGAGAAAAAACAGAGGCTCAGACCAACCTTATTATCCGGCACCATAATCGGGTGGGGGTACTGGCTA
>CAZLKP010000560.1:0-1509 GCA_964560095.1 uncultured Bacteroidia bacterium | reverse complement strand
CTCGATTTTCTCCGTAACAGTGGCATCAACGTGGAAGAAATGGACAACAAAATATTCTCCGGCGGCGAAGCCGCCATTTGTACCCTGAAGCTGGATAAGCGTCCTGCAGATGAGGTATTGCGAGACATCCGGTCCTATGATAAAGTCATGAACCTGATGGAGGCCTGATCTTTCACAGCCCTGCTGGTTGTTTGTCTGGTAGGTGCTTCTCCTTCCGAAAGTGTTTGTGGACACTTTGCGAATGAAACACCGTGCATTACTTTTACCGATACGGGAGTATCAGGTTGGGCTGCTCGTCGGCATTCGCCTGTATTTCCCTATGATCCGGATCAGAAAAGGAGGGGGAATGATCCGATCATACATCTGGAAAGACAGGGAATGAATATGAATCAAGAGCTTACGGAATTGCAGTTCCGGATTTTGGACTCCATCTACTTTATGGAGTCATTAGAGCATATTGTTGAAGAGGCGGAAGCTCCAAGAGCCATCGTGATCGATGAAATCAGAACCATGATTGATAAAGGCTGGGTACAGGTCATGGCGCTGGATGAAGACAGGGGAGAATACCTGCGTACCGGAATTTTCGACAACGATAACCTGGGCGAATACAAATTTCTCGCGACCAAAGATGGCCTGTTAAAACATAATGGAGTAGGGTAGAGCCCCTGCCGATGATCGATAACTCCATGAATGTATACCAAACCAATGACCCCCAGAAGCTCCTTCAGCTCAAACGGCTGGAGGCAACTGCCCTGCTTGATGTGCTTCGTACCATCAACCACTATGAACATTCGGTGGCGAGGCTGTGTCGCATTGCTCACAATGTGCTGAGAGCCCAACTGGGTGTGAAAAAGATGACCTTCTTTTACCAGGGGAACCGGGGGCTGGAAGAAGGATTTTCGACCGGTTTTAATCAACTGGACGACGATTCCCTGGAAGAAATGCTGTCCATCACCCGAACCATGCAGGTGGATGGGGAAACCATGCCGGCCCTGGCTGAGATCGGCGTAGAATATGTTATCCCTATTACCAACCGCGATGAGGTCTTTGCCTATTTCCTCATTGCAGCTTTCGCAGATTCAGAAATGGAAGCGCAGAATGACATCATCTTTATTGAGACCCTGGGAAATATCCTGGCTGTTGCTATCCTGAATAAGCAACTGTTTGAAGAAAAAGTAGCTCAGGAGTTTCTACGCAAAGAGCTGGAAGTGGCAGAAACCATCCAGCAGCAACTGCTCATTTCAAATTTTGATCGGTTCCAGGAGATTAATGTCTTTGGGTATAACGATGCCCATCATGGTATTGGTGGAGACTTTTATGACATCATCAAAAAAGGAAAGGGAACGACCTTCGTTTGTATTGCAGATGTCGCCGGAAAAGGGATTGCCGCAGCGTTGCTCATGTCCAACCTCCAGGCCAATCTGCGCGCCCTGTGTGCCCAGTATGATTCCCCCGCCGATATTGTGAAGGAGCTGAACCGCATTCTGCATGACATCACCAATGGAGACA
>CAZLKP010000559.1:0-2468 GCA_964560095.1 uncultured Bacteroidia bacterium | reverse complement strand
GCCTGGTCGCTGACCTGGACTTCTTTAGGAGGTATTTTGGCATTCACGGTTTCGACATGGCCGTCAATGGCCGCCATGGCCACGGCCACGATGTGCTTGCAGAATCCGGAATTGTTGTAAGGGCAGGTACACGAGGCAACAGGATCTCCCTTCTCCCCCACCCCAATGGTTTGCACATACCGCTGACTTCCCTGTACCTTCCCTTCAATCACATCGCCCCGTTTCACCACAGAGATGATTCTTCCTTTCTGATAATAGGAAACGCCCCGCTCCATGGTCTGAGGCAAGGTGTTTCGGTCGAGCCATTCACGGGTGAGAAAGGGATGGGAGGACATGGTGATTATCTCCTTCGTTTGACCCCCAGCACCCCCAGTAAGCCTCGGGTAAGCTCCCGGGCCACAGTACGACCCAACTGACGGACCATGGTATTCTTCGACAGTTCTTCCACCAGTGAGACTTCTTTGCGATTACGACTACTTCGGCTCACTTTCTGCTCCTCCACGATCTGGCGATCCAGTTCTGCCTGATGCTCCTTAGATTTAGCTGCCTCTACTTTTTTCGTTAGGATTTCTGACGCGCTTTCGCGGTCAATCACTTCATTGTATTTCTCTGTCAGCCTGGAACGCTTCAGAATGTCTTTGATTTCAGCATCAATCAGCACATCCATCCGGGATTGCGGGGCGCGAAGCATGGTATGGACCAGCGGAGTGGGAATGCCCTTTTCATTGAGTCCGGTGATAAATGCCTCCCCAATTCCCAGTTGGGTAATCCGCTCTTCTACATCGTAGAAGTCGGAATCGGGGAAGTTCTGCACGGCCAGTTTGATCGCCTTGCGATCTTTGGCCGTAAAGGCCCGCAGGGCATGCTGGATTTTCAGTCCCAGCTGGCCCAGCACTTCTTCCGGAATATCATCTGGATTCTGCGTCACGAAGTAGATACCAACCCCTTTGGAGCGAATCAGCTTGATGATGGTTTCGATCTGGTCCAGTAATTCATCTGATGCCTCCTCAAAAATCAGATGCGCTTCATCAATGAACATCACCATCTCCGGCATGTTCGAATCCCCCTGTTCCGGGAAGGTCGAGTAAATCTCTGCCAGTAGACTCATCATGAAGGTGGAAAACAGCTTGGGTTTATCCTGGATGTCAGTGAGTCGAATGATGGATACTACACCCTTACCGTTATCATCGATTTTGAGAAGATCATCGACGTCAAAAGAGCGCTCGCCAAAAAAGCGATCCGCTCCCTGTTGCGCCAGCGCCAGGATTTTGCGAGTGATGGCCCCGGTTGATGCCGTGGACATTCTTCCATATTCTTTTTGTACCTCCTCTTTCCCCTCATGGGTCATATAGATCAACGTGCGCTTAAGGTCTTCGAGGTCAATCAGCGGCAGGTTATTGTCGTCACAGTACTTGAAGAGAACCGCCAGAATCCCTGCCTGCACTTCTGAGAGATCCAGGATCTTGGACAGCAGCACAGGACCAAACTCAGTCACAGTCGCTCTGAGCCGGGAACCCGGCTCATCGGAGAGGGTCAGAAATTCAACGGTGGATCCAGCAGCCTCGAAAGGAAAGCCAATGGCCGCATGTCGCTCATCAATTTTGGGGTGGCCTTCACTGGGCACCGCAATGCCAGACAAATCCCCCTTGATGTCCATCAGGAGGGTGGGCACGCCCCTGTTGGCGAGCTGCTCCGCCAGGATCTGGAGCGTCTTGGTTTTTCCGGTCCCGGTTGCTCCGGCGATCAAGCCGTGCCGATTGATCATTTTCATGGGAATCTGAACGAGTGTGCCTGTCTGCGTTTTTCCATCAACCATGGCTCCGCCCAGTACGAGGCTATCTCCTTTGAAGGTGTATCCTGCCTGCATGGCAGCGATAAAGGCTTCCTGATTGCTCATGAAGAGTAGTTCTGTTTTGTCCGAAAGGTAGGATTTTTTGGGGGAAAGTGGGGATTACCAATTCCTGAAACTGTGCTTTGAAAAAAAACGTAAATAAACTACATTTCTAGAATATAGAATAAAGACACATGCAACTCAATATCAAAAGCCAGGAAGCCTACAAATTGGCCCGGGAGCTTGCCAGCATGAAGGATTGGAGCCTCACCCAGGCTGTCATCAACGCTTTGTCCCGTGCGATTGAAGACGAGAAGCAAAAAAGCATCCAGGAAAAGAAGGGCCTAAAAGACGAACTCATGGCCATCGGACAACAATTCAGCCAGCTACAAGAGCTGGATCCAAGATCCGGGGATGAGATTTTGTATGACGAAAACGGACTTCCAGCATGAAGATTGCCATTGATACATCAGCGATCATGGCCATACTCCTTCAGGAGGAGGATGCATCAATGTTTAGTGAGATCATTCAATCCACTGCCAGCATGATCATGTCCACCGGTACGTTTCTGGAACTTCATGCCGTAGTCAAACACAAGTTTGGAGAAAAAGGCCTGGAACTTCTTGATCAATTCATC
>CAZLKP010000558.1:0-2473 GCA_964560095.1 uncultured Bacteroidia bacterium | reverse complement strand
GTTAGTGACGTTGGATCCACTCTCGAAATAGCGACATTCAGGATCCGCGGTGAGACGACCGATGAGGATGATTTGGTTCATGGATGGCTCCAGATGGTGCTACGCACAAGCGTTGCTCTACATCCTGCACAGCGTCTACTAAATTGCTTGTGTTTATTTCCTCCTTTCCTATTGCAAGGTAATTATTCTTTAAAGCAGTATGGGAGAGAGGATTTGATGCTCTACCAGCATCTCAAATTGAGAGCAAATGGCTCTGGCAATGGCAGGGTTATCCAACAGGATCCCTGCTTCAATATTGCGGTAGTGAGCGGCTTGGGTAAAGTTGGCTGAGGTGATGAAAGTTTTCGTGTCATCGGCCACCACGCATTTTGCATGGAGACAGGCATGGCTGCTGCCCGTAGGATCTAAAGAACGGGGATCGTAGAAGACTTGAGGCAGTCGGGTTCCGGGCCAGAAATGGCGAAAATGTTCACAGAATTGTCTGAGAAGAGTGGAGCTAGCGGTGGGATCCCTGTACTGACGCTGGATATTGAGGAAGATGTGGACTTGTAGAGTGGGATGGGTTTCCATTCGCTGGGCCAGGGGATGAAATAGAGCGCGGCCTTTGTGACCCGAATCGAGGGCAAAGCTGGAGATAAGGATGGAGTGTTGGGCGGTACTAAACAGATTTTGAACGACAATAGCGGTATCCCGGCTTTCGGAGCCTGGTAGCTCGGGCCCAGTCCAGACCAGATTGATGGGATCCTGGTGTAGCACTTGTTGTCTTTCATGAGCCAGCGCGTCGAGTATGTAGGCGATTTGGTGGGCTGTCATGCCTTGTTGGTGCAAATGATTGAGTTCACTGGCAATCGGATGGGTCAGGCTATCTGGTAGTAACCCGTGAAGTGCCATCGGTGGGCTGGGAAGCAGTATGCGCTGTTGAGCTAGAGCTTCGCTAAGGGATTTGAGGGCAGGACGGCTGAGCTGATGGAAGGGGGACATCAGAGCAGGGTCTCGGGAAAGAATGCGGAACCCAAGTTTTCTACGGTATCGACGACTAGGGCGCGGTCAAGCAGCTCGTTACGGCGCTCGCAGGAGGTTTCACCGATTAACAGACAGCCGTGGCAAGCAGCTCCATGTAGAAATCGGTCTTCTTGTGGGTTGTCGGGTTGATGTTGGGCGCAGACCGGATCGTTGGAACAGAGACGACCATAGGCCAAGGCTCTGGTGAGATGGTCTTCGATATGGCGACCGACATCGACTAATCCGCCCAAAGTGCCTTCGGATCCTGATGTGCCGGTGTGCAAAAGGATCCCGTAGCCAATGTTGGGGAAAACATAGATGCGCTCGCGAATGGCACTGGACGTATAGCCACACTCTAAAGAAACACTGGTCATGAGCAGATGTGATAGGGAGTGGAGCATGATGTAAGGGGCACCCGGGAAATCCAGTTTGTTGCGCGGGATCCCTCGACTATCGGCCCATTTTTCAAAACCTCGCAGCAGAGTTTGGGCACGTTTTTGGACAGATTCCTGTTTCAGCCAATCTTGGATAGCTTGGGGCTTGAAACTGATAAAAACCCCTTCCCCCAGGTTTTCGATGGCCGGGATCCATTTGGGTTCAAAGTCGAGGTTGGCACGGCGAACACCGATGGCGAGGTCATCCTCAATTTCGCCGTTGATACTGGTGGGAGCTGCCTCGAAGCGGGTGAACCCAATCAGGGCAATGACTTCGCGGAGACGATGGACAAGCACCACTTTGTCGATATAGGGATCCCATTGGGAACTCAGTTGGTTAGGGTCGCGGGTGACCGCATCAAAGATTTTGTTACCAGAATGATGGGTGGTACAGGCGAGCAGGGCTTCGAGTTCCACTTGTTTGATGCTCTTGTCTTCTGGGACTGTGCCTTGTTTGCGGCGTTGCACTTCGTTCCAGACGGCATCGCCTCCAAAACGGCTCAAATCCTGGAATTTAGGTTTGCGCAATTCTTTCTGGATCTCGGCCAGGTCTTCGGCATATTGCAGATCTTCGGTATAGAAGGGATCCACGGCTTGACGCAGCTCGGCATCGGGATCCGGCATGGAAATCACACTCAACAACTGGCTGAAATAGGCGTTGCTGGCGGAGCGAATCAAGAGGCGATTGTATTCGGGTTGGTCGGTGGGGACTGGGTTGCCGTATTGATCCGGGGCGTGTTTGCGACAGGGTTCTTGCCCTTGGGATCCCAGCCAGGGGCGATGTCCACCGCAGTAGCCCAGGACTTTGGAGTCTTTGACTTTGGCTTGAGAAAGGGGGCGATGTTTGCCGGTCTGTTCACAGCGGACAAAGATCTCTTCAAAGTCATTGCCGGATCCGGCTTCATCCAGCCACAGTTGCCCACGGAGGGTGGTCTGAAAATCGTTGTGGACAAAGGCATACCAGTTGATGTCGCTGAGATGTCCATTGGGACAGGCTTGGACAAATCGCACGGGGACAAAATGGACTTTTTTGCCTC
>CAZLKP010000557.1:0-2485 GCA_964560095.1 uncultured Bacteroidia bacterium | reverse complement strand
TCCCCCTGATCTATCATCTCAATCATCTAAGCATTCATGCATAACCCGCATCATTACGTGATCATCATGGCCGGAGGCATTGGCAGTCGATTCTGGCCCATGAGTCGTGCCCGTTTTCCCAAGCAGTTTCATGATATCCTCGGTCGGGGCAAGACCCTGATTGAGGAAACATTCCACCGTTTCGCGACCATGGTCCCGAAGGAAAACATCTACATCGTGACCAATGACCGCTATCTCGACCTAGTGGAACAACAACTGGAAGGTATTTCCCGGGATCAGATCCTGCTCGAACCCGTCGGGAGAAACACCGCACCCTGTGTCGCCTACGCCGCCTACAAAATCAGAACCAAAGATCCCGAGGCCGTTTTTGTGGTGGCACCTTCTGACCATCTCATCGCCAGAGAAGATGTCTTTGCCGAGAAGATTCTGCTTGGTATGAATGCTTGTGCCGCCCATGACATTATCATGACGCTCGGGATCACCCCTACCCGACCCGATACCGGCTATGGATACATCCAATTCCTAGAAGATGAGGGACAAAACGGCTACTACAAGGTGAAAACCTTCACAGAAAAGCCGAACCTCGAACTGGCCCAAACCTTCGTGGATAGCGGAGATTTTGTCTGGAACGGTGGAATTTTCCTCTTTTCTTCCTCCACCATTACCCAAGCCTTCGAACAGCTCCTCCCCGACATGGCTGAGCTTTTCAACGGCATTTCCAACAACTACTACACAGAAAAAGAAGAAGCTGCTATCGGAGAAACATACGCCGTGTGCAAAAACATTTCCATTGACTACGGCATCATGGAAAAAGCCGAAAATGTTTTTGTCATTCCCGCAGATTTTGGCTGGTCCGATCTGGGAACCTGGGGCTCCGTGCACGAAAATTCCGATAAGGATTACCACGACAATGTCGTCCACGGCAAAGCCAAGGTCTATGAGTCCTATGGCAACATGATCAAAACCAGCAAAAAGGAGAAGATGATTGTGCTCAAAGGGCTGGAGGGCTTCATCGTGGTGGACACGGATGATGCACTGCTGATTTGCAAAAAGGATGATGAGCAGTTTATCAAAACCATCGTGAGCGACATCAAGGCTGACGAGGGCGAGCCCTACGTGTGATGTCCACCCCGGCTTCAATCATCAAAAGCGGCAAAACATGGGTGTTGTATGGCACCAGCAGCATGCCACGAATCCCCGCAAAACAGCGAATTTGCGGGGATTTTGTTTGCCGGCTGAGATGCCATGCAGCTGCAGGAGCATAGGCCCAGTTGCCTGCACCACGCACGCGAGCCACCTGACCATTGCTATAGACCAGCCAGGTCTCCGAAAGCCACGAGCGATATAGCCCCAACGGCTGGATTGTCAGGTAATGCCTCCATTTTTCCCGACCGCCAACCCTTTTCTGAATGCCAGCCTGAAGGTAGGCCCCCCTGTGGCTGTGCGGATCCAGATAGCCCCCAAAATCTCCAGTCCAAAACCATAAACCGTTATGATTCAAGGGGACGGAGGTACCGACCCTCAAGCCTGGATTCCAGAGATTATTTCCCGCATAGGCCAACTGAATCTTCTGGGCTGCGATGGGTCCCGGAACACTTAGCAACAGTACCACGAACAACCCTGGGGTTACCTTCATGGCGAAAGATATGAAATATGAAAAAGGAAGGCTTAGCCCTGCACATGCTCAGGGCTTATCTCCCCATTTCACCGATGCCTCATGGACCGGAACAGCTGCCTGATCCTCATACCGGATATCTCCCAGTTGATAATACCAGAATATCCCGCAGAGCAATAGCCCGGCAGCGGTCCAGCCCACCCAAGAGAGAAAAAAACGAGGAGTCGAAGCAAGGATGGGAGATATGTGACGTCGAATCATGAATGGAGGAGAAATCTCTCATAAAGATCTGGCCGATCTTCCTGAATCCCAGATCGGGTTGGGAAGAATAATTACGACACGGAAAAAATCTGCAAATTCCGTTGATTGCGGAACCAGGGCTATATTCACCCTCAAACAAGACGAATGATGAAGCGATTTTCCCTGCTCTTCCTGTGCATTTTTTCCCTGGCCTTACTTCACGCTCAACCTGGCAGTGACCGGGTGGTGCCGAGGATCAGCCTGCTTTCACCCGCTATCGGGGTGGAATTTCCACTGGGAGGCATGAGTTCTCTGCTCATTCAAACCACCATCGGACTCAGTCCTGAGGTCGTTTCCACCCCCAACAACATCCAGACCCAGATCATTCTCACTCCACAGGTGAGCATTCAGCCAAGATATTATTTTGACCTCGCTGCACGACATGCGTCCGGTGCTGATGTCACCGATTTTTCAGCCGATTATTTCACCCTCGACATGAATTTCGGGCGTGCCCTTACCCAAACCGGTAACTTCAATCGGCTCCAGTTGGTACCTGCCATTGGGCTGCAGCGGTCTTTTGCACGAAGAGGGTACGTGAGCATTCATGCAGGCCCTAGCCTCACCCTTGGC
>CAZLKP010000556.1:0-2494 GCA_964560095.1 uncultured Bacteroidia bacterium | reverse complement strand
TTTATTCATGGTGAGAGAATTTTGGAAAGGGAATTTCCAGAAAGACTTATGTGTATGAAAAATAACATTTTTATTTCATTTTTCCAGATATTAAACTCGTTAATATTCTTATTGGCAGTTTTTTTGGAAAAAGGAAGCAGAGGCATCAGGCATAGCTGGTGCCTCTGCTGGCAGGTAAGATCAGGTTCGCTTCTGAACTATTTCACCTGAAATTTTTCTCCAATGATGGTATTGTCTGTGCGGATAACATAAGTGTAAATGCCCGCAGAGAGTGATTGAATTCCGAGCTCATGCTTATGATCCCCGGAAGGCAGAACTCCCCGTTCGCTGGCAGAAATTCGTCTCCCAGACAGGTCATACACTTCGACTGTTACGTGCTGAGGCTGATTCAGCTCGAATGAAAGGGTCAACTCATCGGAGGCTGGATTGGGAAATGCAGGATGAATGGTGAGGCCTTCAGTTGCAAAGCCATCTCCGATGCTGCTTGTTTCATCAAAGCTGATGATTGAAGCTATATAAAAGTCGAGGGTAAGCTGCCAGGAATCCTGTGAGCTTACATTAACCCATGAGTCGTCACTGAATTTTTCCCAGGAGCTGGTAGCATCCCCACAGCCCTCTTTGGTAGAAAACAGCGAAACGGTATCGTCGGTGGCATAAATGCCTGAAATATCCAGGCTGGCAAAGTAAGCGGATTGACCCGAGACAGAAACCTGACCTAAAACAGGGAAAATAGTGGCTATAACGGCAGTGTCAGAAACTCCTAGACCGGACACCCGGCTAGAGGTGGTTTCGCCCAACAGGTTTCCTGGTCCACTACCTGCATCGACATCATAAAGCTTAAACTTTACGATACCATCGCCGACAGCCTTGGCCACAGAGAAAAATGCCCACACTTCCAGGATATCTACATTTGCAGTTGTAGAGTAATCCAGGCGCTGGGCTTTTTCCTTGTCGCTGTATCCGTTTGTGCCGGACACAAAGCCCCAATTGGCATTGGAGATGTATGTGAGCACCGTGCTGGCGCAGGTGTCACCAAAAATTGGTGGTTGCAGGGTGTCATTCACAGCGCGGAAATCACCTGCTGGCAAAGCAGAAACACGTTGTTCCAGATCCGGGGCGGCAGAACTGCTTCGTTGCTGGGCGATCGAAAAAAAAGGAAAGAGGGAAATGGAAAGGAAGAGAAAAATTTGTCGCATAATGCTAGATTAGGTTTGGGGTAGGTGGTGTTTATGATGGGATAACGAAAGTTTTTGGCAAATCGTCGTGTCAGAGCCATTTCTTTGCGGGTACACCGATATAGGTACCGGGTTGGTCAATGTTTCTTGTGACCACAGCTCCCGCCCCAATCACGGTTTCAGCCGGAATCTTGATATCGGGTAAAATCATGACACCTGTTCCCAGGTCACAGGTTTGGCCAATGTTGCTGTGCCCGCTCACGTGCACGCCAGGCGACAAGACGCTGTAATCTCCAATCACGGTATCGTGACCAATCGTGCCATGAAGATTGATTAGGACATGCCTCCCTACCTTTATATCCACGGTCAGGGTATTCCCTGCACAGATGGTGACACCTTCAGAAAGCTCCGTTCCGGGTCCCATCCGGACTTTTGGATGAATCAGGCTCGTGGTTGGGAGCCCGCGCGTGTCATAATACTGCGCCAGTCTTTGCCTGATTTTGGCCTGTCCGATGCCAAGGATGTAGCCTGTGTCAGCATCCAGGTTTTTTGCTGCCCAATCATCGCCTCCGAGGACCGGGATTCCCTGCCAATCCTTCCATTCAGGAGATCCGTCGATGAAGCCAATCAGGTCAGGGGTATCTGGGTCGTGTTTCTTGCAGGTCTGCCATAACCAAGCAAGTTCTTTGGCGAAGCCTCCGGCTCCGATGATGACCAGTCGACTGATAGATGGATTCATGCTTGATATCAATATAGAAGGCGAAAGAAGGTTAAGGTCTGATGCCGGCATCGCGCAGACGCTCTCTTTCTGCCTGGCTTTTGGCTTCAAGTCGCTCGCGTAGCGCAGATTCCTGCTGCTTGATCTGCCGCAAAGTGCGGGAAGAGAGCTGTTCCTTCGATTGGATCTTTTCGATTTTTTTGACCATCGCTTCATCCTCCATCAATTCGGCCCAGTATCTCAACTGGTCCAACCTGGCGCGGATAATTTCTTCCTGGTTGGTTGCGATTTGATTGGCGCGTTCCCTGTCGATTTTATCCGTAAGCTCCACATTCTGATACCATCTGAAACCACCCAGGCGTTTTTCGAATTTGAATCCATCGTAAGATCCGTCAGGCCCAGCCTGAAAGACTGACACCGGATCGCCTTCCTTGAAATTGGGAATACCCATGTGATCATAAATGATCATTTCCTCCGCGCCTCTGCCAAAGAGGCCTCCGCCCTTCGCATACCCAATGTTGAGTGAAAATGGCGCATTTTCCTGATACCGAAACAGCGCCCTCAGACGCGGACTGTATTGATCGAAATAGAATATCCCGGC
>CAZLKP010000555.1:0-2499 GCA_964560095.1 uncultured Bacteroidia bacterium | reverse complement strand
TCATTGACCCCCTGTTGATAACTGAGCACATTTGCTCGGGCTGGGGATGTTGGTAAGTTGGTTATGAAGATAGGTTATTTGTTGTTTTTCTCATGCTTTCCCCTCTAAGTTCTACTCTATGTGCCCTGTGTACCAGCCGGTCAAGGATAGCGTCAGCGACCGTAGGCTCATCGAAGTACTCGTGCCATTTAGCGACGGGCAATTGGGAGCAGATCATGGTAGCGCTGTGTTCATAGCGGTCTTCGAGGATCTGTAGCAGGAGCAGTTTGACTTTGTGGGAGATGGGCTGCAAGCCAAAGTCGTCGAGGATGATGAGCCTGGCTTTTTTGATGCGGTTAAGCCATTTGATGGTGGACCCATCGGCCTGTGCCAATGCAATTTCTTCGCACAGGCGGTTCATGTTGAAGTAGAGGGTGCGAATGCCCAGAGCGCATGCGTGGTGCCCCAGGGCGCAGGCCAGGAAAGACTTCCCACACCCGGTTGGCCCGGTGAGCAAGAGGTTCTCGCCCCGGTCTATCCAGGCTGCGTCGCTGAGCCTGGCCAGTTGTGCGCGGGAGAGGTTGCGGTGCTCAGAGCACTGGATGTCCTGGATATTAGCCTGGTAGCGCAGTTTGCTCAGGCGGGTGTACATTTTCATGCGCTTGGCCTGGCGGTGCTGCTGTTCGGCATCGATGAGCCGGGCGACGAGCTCGTCGCCCTGGATCTGTTCATTGAGGGGGAGTTCCAGGACAGCTTGGTAAGCGTCAGCCATCCCAGCCAGCTTGAGCTCCCGCATCAGTGTTAAAGAAGCATTGGTCATGATTATTGATTTTGGTGAAGTAAATACTATTGATAAGTTTTAGGCCCACGGATATTGTTGTGCTCAGGGGGCGAGAAGGCGTCAAGCTGCTGCAGCTGCTGATCGAGCTTGCGCTCGAGGATATTCTTCAGCATGCCGTAGGATGCTTTGCCCGCGCCCTGGCAGCGCACAGCAGCCCTCTCCAGTCGCTGCGGGGTGTACTTTTTGCCTAGTGCCAGGACGCCCTTGCAGGAGTTGTAGGCTTGGCTCTGGTGGACACGGGAGAGGAGTACTTGCCCGATCGCCCACTCGGTAGCCGGCCCTATCTTTTGGGCTTGCTCGGCAAAGTAGGCGGCGTCATAGCCCTGGGCTTTGCGCCACTCCTGGTGGCTGCGGGGCGTGTGGCTCTCCTGGGTCTGGTAGAGATACGTGCCGTGCGGCGGCAGCCGCTGGTGCAAAGCGATGCGCTTTTGGCCCACGAAGACCTCTACGACCCTTGAAGTATAGGCCACGTAGGCTTGCTTGCCCACATACTGGTAGGGCACAGAGTAGAAGTTTTTCTCTTCGCCCAGGTAGACGTGGTAGTTGCGCTGGACTTTTGCAGAGGTGCTTTTCTTGGCTTCGAATCGGTGGCTGGGCAGGGCTGACAACAGCTGCTTCTCCTCTGCCTCAAAGCAGGACAGCCGGGAGCCTGGGCGTTTCTGGAAAGGGAGCCGGTTGTGTTTCTCAAGAGCTTGGGCAATAGCGTGGTTCAGCTCGCTAAGGCTATGGAAGGTGTTGTTGCGCAGCGGCGCATACACGCGCTTGTACACGGTGCTGACCATGTTCTCCACGCTGGCTTTGTCTTTTGGCTTGCCTGGGCGAGCTGCCTCAAGCCCGCAGCCGTAATGGGCTGCCAGCTGTACGCAGAGCTCATTAAAATCAGGCTCATAGCGCCCGGGGCGGATTACAAAAGCCTTCATGTTGTCCGAGAGGATAACTTGCGGCACGCCGCCAAAAAACAGCAGGACCTCAGTGATGCCGTGGGCTAAGTCCAGCACTTTCTGTGATGCCAGCGCAATGGCAAAGGTGTACTGGCTGTAGGGCAGAACCGCTATCAAAACCTGACACTCGTGCACCTGCCCGTCTTCCAGGCTTATCCATTGCATTGTCTTGCCTGCAAAGTCCAGGTATACCGCGTGGCCCGGCTTATGCGAAAGGACCATCGATAGGCCTTGGTTTTGTACATAACGCCTGAGGCGCTCACAGAACTGGCTATACCCATAGCCCCCGGGGTGTGAGCCCCGGTATTCCTGCCACAGCAGTTGGCGAGTAACGCCTACTCGTTTGAGCTCGTTGGACCAGTGCTCCAACTGGGCATCAAAGGTCTGCTCCCGGGCTGGCACCGCCTTGGCCACAGGCTGACATAGCCTCTCATGTAGCTCTTCCTCTGTAACAGCCAGGGCCTGGGCTACACTGCCATAGATAGCCTGCGCACGGTGTACGTAGGTTTTGACGGTGTTTTTTGATACCTGCAGGTGCTTAGCTGCGCGCTTGTAAAAACCACAGGCTTGGTAAGTCTCTAAAATCTGGCGTATCTCGTCCATACGTTTGGTTTTGCTCTTCATCCAGCCGTTTTTTTGGCCAGATTAAGGATTAAAACCAACATCGCCCAGGTTCCGCAGGAAGGGGTCAGTGACTCCGGAATGTTATTAACATCAGGGGGTCAATGACTCCGGAAC
>CAZLKP010000554.1:0-2503 GCA_964560095.1 uncultured Bacteroidia bacterium | reverse complement strand
TCCGCTTTTTTTTCTCCATTTGCGTAGCAGAATCCCGAGTGCCGGCGTGGCGCTGGGTTTCCAAGCTCTTTGCCCCTCATTCCCGAATCAAAGCTTGTATCTCCGGATCCTCCATATGTGATCCGGCTAACCTCCACCCAGTCTTAGCGAATGGACTATTTAGAATCTGTAATCCTGGGCATTATCCAGGGTTTGACTGAATTCCTGCCTGTTTCCAGTAGTGGTCATCTCGAATTGGGGAAAGCCATTCTCGGCGTCCAGTTCGAAGAAAACGCTGTATTGTTTTCAGCTGTCGTGCATGCAGCCACCGCTCTGAGTACCGTAGTCGTGTATCACAAAGACATCTGGCAGATTATCCGGGATGTATTTCGCTTTGAATGGAACGACGCCACTAAATTTGTGGCCTACGTACTCGTGTCTATGATCCCCGCCGGGCTGGCCTATGTATTTTTGGGAGATTGGCTCGATGAGTTGTTTTCCGGGAAGATTTTGCTGGTTGGATGTATGTTGTTGGTGACAGCCGGTCTGTTGATCGCTTCTTCCAAGCTGGTTTCCAAACCAGGTGAGAATTCCTTTCTCAAAGCATTCATCGTGGGCATCTCTCAAGCGATTGCCTTGCTTCCGGGTATTTCGCGTTCAGGCTCCACCATCTCCACTGCGCTCATGTTGGGGATCAACCGAGAGAAAGCCGCCAGGTTTTCTTTCCTGATGGTTATTCCCGTGATTCTGGGTGGTACCTTCCTGGAGCTCAAAGACTATTTTGAATTACCGGCCGAAGAAGTCACAGAAGTGCCTGCAGGGGTATTAATTGCTGGTTTTTTTGCTGCCTTCCTCTCAGGGCTTGCCGCCTGTGCCTGGATGATCCGGATTGTGAAGAATGCCAAACTCGATTACTTTGCCATTTATTGTATTATCGTAGGGCTCATTGCCATCGGTTACGGATTCATGGGGTAGGAGAGAGTTGGTCGCTGGTTAGGGGTCGTCGGTCAATGGTCAATGGCTCTTGGGTATAAGTTTCAGATACTTGATACCTCTATCCCTCCATCCCATTCTCTCCAGATTGATCTCGCGTACCTTCACGCGATCATTGTCACCAACAGATAAGCGTCCTATGCTTCGCATTACCGCAATTTTCCTCCTTTCTTTTCCCCTCTTTTCCCGTTCCCAATCTCTGCCCCAACTCAGATCCGGGGATTTGGCAGATATCCTCACTATCATGGATGAGCAACAGGAGGCCTGGAACAATGGGGACCTGGAGTCATTCATGAATGGCTATTGGGAATCGGATTCTCTGATGTTTGTCGGTAGTGGTGGTGTGACATACGGCTACCACAATACCTACCGGCGCTACAAGCAGGGATATCCCGATCAGGCTGCGATGGGACAACTCACCTTTGATATTCTGCATGTCGTAGCGCTTAACAAAAAATCAGCCCTAATGGTCGGAAAATGGCACCTTGATCGGAAAGACGATGAGTTGGGTGGCCACTTTTCGCTTACCTGGCGAAAAATCTCCGGCAGGTGGGTCATTGTCGCTGATCATTCTAGTTGATTTTTATCCAAAAATCAAAAACGTCACAAACTCCATGAGGCTACTTCGTTCAAAAGTAGCTGGCTCCGAATTGCTTCGACCAAGATATTCCTTCACAAAGCTGACAAACGCATCGATGTCCCGCTTGCTGGTCGCCAGTCCCACCGACACGCGGGGGGCACCACGCATTTTGTTCAGAAAGACCACTATGTCGTAATAATTGCCTTCATCCCGACTGGAAAAATAGGCACTCAACTCCTCTTCTGTGAGTGGGTGATTGATCTCCTCCATGCCAGTTTCGAAGCGCTCGTGGTTATTGGCCAAGGGAGTGATGGGCCTTGAGTTGTGAACTGGCATACAGGTTTCCACCTGTATAGTCCAGATACGTATGTCCGTTTCTGGTAAGACGGCCAGGCTGGGTCGCTATGGAAAGGCGAGGAATTAGAGATGTGATGAGCAAAAACAGGGGAATTTCTCTCAACTCTTACAAATATCTCCCACTAGGTATTACCCTTTCCCCACTTTCTCCCCCAATTTAAATCTGTTATTATTAGTTTTTTGGGTTTTTTTTCTGAAGTTGTATACATATTATTGGGAAAAAATCTAATTCTATTTGTTTTTTAGAAATAAATGTTAGGTACATAGATTTTTTATGGTTTTTTGTGGGTAGGTGTGGGAGAAAGTGGGAGATTTTTCTTACACTTGTATTGACAAGGACGTGTAGTCCCATGAGATATGAAGCCGCTCATAGGAGAATACAATTGCAAAGTGGACGACAAGGGCCGTTTTCTCGTGCCCTCGGGACTTCGCAAGCAATTACCTGAAGGCCAGCGGGATGAGTTTGTGATTAATCGCGGACTCGACAACTGTTTGGTTATGTATCCTTTGACGGTGTGGGAAAAGGAATTGCGCAGGATTCAGTCGCGGAACCAATACGTGAAGAAGAATCGCGCTTTCACTCGGATGTTTCTC
>CAZLKP010000553.1:0-2505 GCA_964560095.1 uncultured Bacteroidia bacterium | reverse complement strand
ACGGGGACGTTCACCGTTTGGGAGATGGAATTGTCATTGGCATTAAAAATGAACAAGGTGATATTTGGATCATAGGGAGCCTGTCCGTTCAGACAGTCCCGATATAGCTTTAGGGTAACGTCATACATATGATTGACGGAATCAATACATTCGTAATACAGCTCGGCTCCCACGATGTGAGTCGCACTGGTCGTTCCCCCAAAGATGCCGGTCAAAGCAAGCAGCACCCATAGCACACGCTTCATGGCCTCGTGTTTGTTAAAGATTTTCGGACTTGGGGTAAATGTTTATTTCATAGGGTACAATGTAGGACCTCAGGCTGGTGGCATTGTTTATTTAGGAGACGAATAACCATTCGGATTGCTGCACAATCACAGACGATCAACAAAAAGGTAATCAATTTTTCCGGACAACCGTAAGCGTATTTGGAGGTTATATGTCATATTTGATGTTAAAACAATCTTTGCCTCACATTCCCCCGGTACAAACTCTGGATTTTGTGAGATTTATCTCGTTGCAGCATTCAAGTGAGCCGAAAACCGTATGTTAGCAAACATGATGGCAGGACCCACCCCATTGACCGTGATCCGGCGCCCGATCGAACAGGAACTTGCGTATTTTGAGAAATATTTTCGTTCTGCCATGCGCAGCGACGTTGCTTTGCTTGATCGCATTACCCGCTTTCTGCTCAAGCGAAAAGGCAAACAGATGCGACCTATGCTGGTGCTGCTCACAGCTGAACTCTGCGGAGGCATCACCCCATCTACGTATCGGGGGGCGGCCTTGATCGAACTGTTGCATACAGCCTCCTTGGTCCACGATGATGTGGTGGATGATTCAGACAAGCGTAGAGGATTTCTTTCCATCAATGCCCTCTGGAAAAATAAGATTGCTGTGCTTGTCGGAGATTTTCTGCTGTCCCGCGGCATGCTCATGGCCCTGGAACACGACGATTTTGACCTGCTGAAAATCAATTCCAAAGCTGTTAAGCTCATCGCCGAAGGCGAGCTTCTTCAGCTGGAAAAAGCCCGAAAACTCAACATTGATGAAGCAGTTTATCTCGATATCATCCGGCAGAAGACAGCTTCTTTAATTGCTGCCTGTTGCGAAACCGGGGCTGCGAGTGCCATCGAAGATCCCACCATCATCGAAAAAATGCGCCTCTTTGGCGAAAAGCTGGGGATCGCCTACCAGATCAAAGACGACCTGCTGGATTATGGCACCAACGATATAGGAAAGCCAAAAGCCATTGATATTAAGGAGAAAAAAATGACCCTGCCGTTGATTCACGTACTTAACAAGTCCTCTTGGGCAGAGCGGCGGAAGCTGATCAACATTGTCAAAAATCATAACCATGATGGGGAGAAAGTCCAGTGGTTGCTCAATTATGTGTCGGAAAATGGCGGCATAGATTATTCGTATAAAACCATGCTGGAATATCACGAGGAGGCACACAGATTGCTGATGGAGATGGAGCCGTCGGAGGTCAGGGATTCTCTGGAGGAGCTGATGGATTTTGCCATCAAACGGAAAAAATAATGCGTAAGGGTTTTCCGGGTTCTCGGACAATAAGCTAAAATAATATTTCCAATTTGCCGGAAGAATATGTCTCAAGATATTGATTGTGAGAGGAATATTAATAAAAAAAGCACCTTATATTATTTCCTGTCCAGACTCTTTCATGAGGGTAAAATTTGCAATTCACCGATCTTCCTCCGTAATTTGTTAGCTGAAATCAAACGCTGACTTAATCTGATAATTATGAAATGTAAGTGGATTGCAATGATTGCCGTAGCCGGTATGTTTATGTTCGGTTGCGAAGATTCTGGTTCCACAGCTAATGACGCTGCTGAAAAAGTAGAGCAGGCTGCCGATGAGGCTGCTAATGCTACTGAAGATGCCATGGAAGAAGCTGGTGAAATGGCCGAAGATGCCATGGACAAAGCGGATTCTACCATGAATGAAATGGCTGAAGACGTAGAAGAAGCTGTGGAAGGCAATAACTAATTGCTGTCATTCCGACAAAAAGTCGTCTCTGATCAGAGGCGGCTTTTTTTGTGCCTGATATGCATGCTCCATCCCGCGCTCAAAACCTCACAAACACCCCGGCTGGTAATTTTCTTCCGGACTCCTCCAGGAGAAACAGCTCTCCTGATTCCATATTTCTGCCCCTGAGATCAAAGTGTGTTCGGACCAGATTTTCCAGCACAAGGGAAGAAAATCCCAGAGAATAACTGTTCAACACCAAAAAACTGTTGCGGTCATGCAGAATGGATGACACGCTTGCAACCAGCTCATCCACCATATCTTCCAGTTTCCATTTCTCACCTTTGGGGCCGTGACCATAGGCTGGCGGATCCAGCACAACCCCGTGGTATTTGTTTCCCCGACGCTCCTCGCGCTTGACAAATTTGAAGGCGTCTTCCACGAGCCAGCGAATGTCTTGCAGGCCCGATGCCTGTTGGTTTTGGTTGGCCCAGTTGATGATGTTGCGGATCGAGTCGC
>CAZLKP010000552.1:2164-2533 GCA_964560095.1 uncultured Bacteroidia bacterium | reverse complement strand
GATGTACAGCCCGCCGCTCAGAGAGTGGGGTTCTATATTCCAGACGAAGATGCCGTCGCTCACGAAGGAATCTCTGGCCACTAGCTGCCCATTGAGGTTGTAGAGCGTGAGCTGATAGGCCACATTTTCGTCTCCAGGGAAAATATTCAGTTGAGCACCAAAGGGATTGGGGGTAATGGGGACAATCTGGTCGGGAACATCTTGCCACTCAATCTCGACAATATCGGAGAGAGCAAAATCACTATTGTCTCCATATAGATAAACCTGATAGCGATTGATCCCTTCCACTGGTTCCTGATCAAAGGCTTCGTACAAGCTTTGGCCCTGAACAGCCTCTACCGTGGTAAGGTAGGTTTTGGAGCCATCTTC
>CAZLKP010000552.1:0-2154 GCA_964560095.1 uncultured Bacteroidia bacterium | reverse complement strand
TGCCACTTCCAAGACATCATAATAGAACCAGAGATCGGGATTGTCGATGGTCCAGAAAAGACGGTTGCTCTCTTTCAATGGCTCACCTTCAAATACCAGCGCCGAGCCGGGGGTTACTTCAAGACCGGTAGCACCAAATCCAAAGCTTCCCATGCCTGTGATCGGTGTCATGATTTCGTAGTTCCCGTTGCCGATGGGATTGGAAAAAATCGATAAACGGCGAAAATTTCCAGATGGGCTGGCCGGGGAAATATTCCTGATGGATTCGGTGGAATTTAACAAATCCAATTCTCCGATATCTGTTCTTCCGGTCCCCTGCTTCCAGCCGTCCACCTCAGCTTCATCCAGATAGAGGGTCAACTCATATCCGGCATCGTCATTGGGTTTTTCCGCTGACATCGACAGGGTCTTTTCCATGATGTCGTTTCGATCGTTGTAGGGGTCCAGAAAATCTACCACACCGGTTCCGGCCCCTTCGATGGTCACAGTCACACAGCCGAAGTCATGGTCGCTGAGGTTTTTCATTTTTGCCAGCAACTTCTGTTCGGGGGTATAAAAGTAGACCGTTTTTTGCGGGCCGACAGGATGCGCATCCGACACGCCCAGATCGGTCGCCACTTGATCAAACACCTGCAGCTGGTCCTGAAGAATGAGGAAAAAGCGGTCATTTTCACCAATTGTGGCTGTTCCCGCTTGTGGAAGGTCCAGCAGTATCTCCATAAACTCGGAGCCTTCCAGTAGCCCGTCGTCGGTAATTCGGACAATGACTTCCTGCGTATCGGCAACACCCGGAGGAATCAGAAAAAGATTGGACGGGACAAACTCGTAATCCTCTGGTTCAATGGTGGTAGAAGGCCCAAATGTCAATAGAACGGGAATCGGCTGGCTAGGTGCAGCAGAAATGGCAACTTTGAGTGCATATTCGGTGTAGCCATTACACCCATCCAGCTGCCCGGCGTCTGATCCCTCCAGAATGATCTCCTGCCCTCCGACAAAATTGATCTCTGGTACTTCCAGAGAAGAGGTGGTGAAATATCCACGGCCGTAGGTTCCCGCCAACACCGTTTGATTTTCCCGCATTTGCAGCATACTCACCCGGGTATTAGGGATTGTGGCATTGGGTAGCCAGTTGACATTGTTGCTATTGAGGTCGTCGGTGGCCCAGATACCAAGCTCTGTGGCCAGAAGCGCGGAGTTGTTGTCATTAGGATTGAAGAGCGCCCACCGCACAGGCATATCCGGCAGGTCTCCTTCGCGGTTGTACCAGGTGCCTCCACCATTATAGGTTTCCCACACGCTTACAATGCCGTAGTTGCTGGAAGTCACCAGCAGATGGTTGTCATTGCCGCGTTCAATGGCCACACAGGATATACTGCCTCTCGGGCCACCTGTAGGATTGATCTGGAGGGCTGTGGGATTGGTCGTTTGGGCATTATCTACCCGGAACACCCGACCATTGCTCAGGCCAAAGTACACTCGGTTGCTCACATTCGCAGATACCGAAACGTGCCGCACTGTGCCTCCGCCGAATTCGGAAATAGAAATTAATTCCTCAGCAAGACCTCCTCCAATCCCGGAAATCCGGTAAAAAGTCCCGGGATCATGCGCGCAGTAGAGAATGTTGGTCTCTGAATCATAGTCGGTGGGGTTAATAAAAGCGCCGCTCTGCGATCCGTCTCCAGCTCCTCTGGAACTTGCCCAGCCGTTGGCGGTGATGACATAGTTCTGATAGGTAAATCCACTCATCTGAATCTCAGGCTCATCCTCATCAATGTGAGTGAATGAACCATCCCCGCCAGCGACCCGGGTTGCCGGTCCGGCACCGGGAGAGGTCACCCGCTGGGTACCATTATCCTGGGTACCACCGATAAAGTAGTCCACATTGGTTTTGGGATGAATGGCACAGGAATAAAACTGTGTCACATTGTACCCAACATTACGGTTGCTGATGTTCACTCCCCCGTTGGTGGATCTCCAGATACCACCGTCATTACCAAAATAGACCAAATTGGAACTTCCGTTAGCGAAGATGATTTCGTGTTGATCAGCATGCACGTATTGCAGGCCTCCGCCCCCAAACCACTGAGAGATCTGTGTCCAGCTGCTGCCGCCATTGGTCGATCGCAACAGGTCAACGCCCCCAATAATGACGAT
>CAZLKP010000551.1:0-2539 GCA_964560095.1 uncultured Bacteroidia bacterium | reverse complement strand
GGCTTGCTGCTCTGTTTTCGTACGTCAGTTGTGAGCGCCCTTCCAGCTTGCGCCAACCAAAACTGGTATCGGCCTCAGTAGTAGCCAGCACACCTTTGTTGACCACTACTCTCACGGGTCTGTCCTGATCGATCACAAGGAGGCAATCTCCTACTCCGTTTCGAAGCTCTATGACGGGTATATTGCCCCCGACTTCTTCGGGAAGCATATCGCCAAGCATCAACTTGGTATCCCCCATGTCGTTCTGAACGTGAATGAGGCTGGCCCGGGAATACTCCAGGTGCTTAAGAACCACATTGGCATTGGCGGCATGCACATGAAGTTTTTGCATGGGCGACTGGTTGGCCCGGGAATAGGTGAGCACGAGGTCGGAGAAACTGGACTCGACGAAGAGATTATGCAAAGACAGATTGGAAAGATCGAGCCAGCTGGAGCCATGCCCCAAAAAGATGTGCAGGTCGGTGGAGGCTGAGGGATCGATGCAGTATTCGGAGCGGATGGCTGTAGCCTCACGGGCAGAGGCCATCGGGTCCACCCTGTACACCTCACGCAGGGAAGATGCCTGCCCATGACCTTGGGTTGCTTGTGCGCTGGCAAATGACTGGTGGTGCACGATGGCTTCCTGTAGGATATTTCCATTGGGGGCTGGTTCCTGGTTTACGATCCATTTGGCAGAGGTATCGGCAGCCAGAATCCGCGTATGTGAAACACCGCAGGCAGGGCTCTGGCGCAGAAACAACTCACCGGCCGGAACATGAATATGCAAGAACTGATGGGATGCCATATCGCTCGTGGCAATCACATGCTCCCGCACCTGTGCAGATTGTCCAAAGGCAGCGACAGGAAGGGTGAGAACCAGCATCCAGGAAATTGAAAAAATGCGCGTCATAACTATAAACATACTAGCGGAGCGTAACTCGACCAAGGCTTCTGGAGCCTTGCGAGAACGTCCACACCTCCGTTTGAACGTCTTCTGGATCAAAGAGTTACATCCCAGGGTTGAGTGGTTGTTCGATGGATGTGCAGCGCATTCGTTACCCATGAAGTTGAAGATAGGAATTTTCACCTACTCCCCCCACTTTTTGCATTTGATCTCAATCCGAGAGATTTTGAACATCCGGGTTGATCTGCGCGTTCCCGTTATTGAGACCCAAAATCCGCTTCATGTCACAGGAACTTCGATACATAGAACCGTTTTATGGATGGTTGGAGTACTACAGTCACGATCGAGATGATCGTTCTCCTTTTCATGATGTAGAGCATAGTTTGTTTGAATTTGATCGCAGCATCAACCGCATCCCCGCCCATCCACTTTGGGATGACTTTGGGTCTGAGAGCCTCCTAGTTAAAATCCTCTATGCAGACTACGAGCGGAAGTTTGCCATCCTGGAGCTGTTTGGCGAATGGAATGACCTGTATGACAACGACTTCAAGTTGCTCAGCGAAAACTGTCTGGCTTTGATGGCAGAAAAAGGCATTCGCTATTTTATTTTGATCTGTGAAAATGTCTTTCATGGCTACTTCGAGTCTGATGATTACTATCAGGAATTTGTAGAGAACCTGGAGGATGGCTGGATGTGTGCGATCAGGCTCCGTGAGGAGTTGCAGGAAGAAATGATTCACTACGGAATCAACGGGTATTTTTTCTGGAGCCCTATGCTTGATGACATCCCCTGGCGAACCATCAAGCCGAAACGAATCTTCCATTTGGTGTCTGGCAGGTTGCAAAATCTTCTCCATTGACCATGGAAATGGCGTCAAAGCTCGTATATTGATGAATTAAGGGGCATGTTTCGTTCCCCTTTCGTATATTTCAAGGATGATGAACAAGATAGTTTTTGTCGGATTTTTCGCACTATTGCTCCTGTTCCCGAGCCGCACACAGGCACAAGCCCAACCTGAAGTCATGGATTTTGCTTCCTTCCTGAACCTATGTCAGGACTTTTCCCGAAGCAACCGTCAGGAACTCTGGGTGGTCACCTTCTGGGCTACCTGGAACAGCAACTCCCTCTATCAGCTGCCCGCACTGAAAAGCACTTACTTCAGCTACAGACACAAGCCTGTTCGTTTTTTCTTTATTTCCAGAGACCGATCGGTGGATACCTGGCAGGCAGCCCTGGAAAGAGAGCAACTTCCAGGCACCCATATTCTGGTCAGTGAGTCTGAGGATTACGAATATCTCAAACAGGGATTTCAGCATAATTCGATTCCTTCCATGTTTCTGGTTGATCAACAGGGAAATATTTTCCGGGTGCAGCGTGTCCAGCAACTTCGCGAAATGTTGGAGGAAGAAAGCCGGAACCTGCCGGATAATTTCGCCCTCAACGATTCCGGAAGCGGAAATACCACGCCCCCAGCCAGGCCGTCCGCGCCCGGCAACGAAGTACCCAACAGCCCTGCAACGACTTCCCCTTCAACCAATACATCCCCGGCTGAGCCTCCGGTAACAAGCGGAGGCTTCATCACACACACCGTCCGCCGATCTGAGACGTTGTACAGCATCTCCAGGCAGTATGATGTGTCCGTCGATCAAATCCGG
>CAZLKP010000550.1:0-2544 GCA_964560095.1 uncultured Bacteroidia bacterium | reverse complement strand
GGAAAACATTTGTTAAACAATTTCGGATCTTTCGAAACTGAACTCGCAAGCTAAGCTGAACATCATGTCACGCGTTTGTCAAGTAACCGGCAAAAAAACCATCTCTGGAAACCACGTTTCCAAGTCCAACAACAGGGTTCGCCGTAAATTCTATCCTAACCTCCAGACTAAGCGTTTCTTTGTACCCGAAGAAGATCGCTGGGTAACTCTGAAAGTATCCACCAAGGGGATCAAGATCATCAACAGAAGAGGGATCTCCACGGTACTGAAGGAGATGCGTGCACGTGGCGAAAAAGTATAGTGCTGATTCTATCAGCCCCATAAAAAACTCAAATCCCCGGGTGGAATTTGAGTTTTTTTATTTTCGCCTTGGCGCAGCGAATACCACCTGTCAACCATCTTTGATGATAGGTCGTTCCAGCGATAGCTTCCGCCTTTTACCCACATGTTTATGCTTCGTTTTTTCAGCTCCGCATTCCTATTCGTTTCACTTCTCGGCATTCTCCAGGCCCAGGGGCCCAGCCGATCCGGCTTTCCTGCTGATGCTGAAGACAAGCGCTTCCTGAGGCGTTTTCCCTGTGGTGGAACAACCATCCTGGATGAAACCTTCCAGACGGATACACTTCCCGATGGCTGGCTGGCGCTGGACGAAGACGGGTTCACCCCCAGGGAGGAAATTCAATTTCTCACCCCACTAGGAGGCTGGCAGCTCGTCACCGATTTCAAAGACGACGACTCCGTCAACCACGTTTTCGCATCCCCCAGCTGGTATGAAAGTGATGACGGCCCCAGTGACGATTATCTCATTCTCCCTCAAACCACCCTGCCTGCCAATCCCTGCTTGTCGTGGTATGCCTATTCCCAGGACAAGCTCTTTCCCGAGTCCTATGAAATCCGGGTGAGTACGACTACGCCGGATGCGCAGGGGTTTCTGGCCCACCCTCCTGTGGTATCCATTGATGCAGAAGGCGATGACTACACCTACCGATCTACCAGCCTCGCTACCTACGCGGGAGAAATCGTGTACGTAGCCTTTCGGCAGACCACAGACAACGGCTTTATTCTCGCTATTGACGATATCCGTATCGCAAATGTGAAGGGCCGCGACCTGGCCATGTTTAACCTGAACCCTGTTTCCGGAGATCCGTTGGATACCCTCACTTTTTCCGGATCGGTGATCAATCTGGGACTGGATACACTGGCTTTTGATTCTGCACAAATGAAAATCTCCTGGCAGATCAATAACGATCCGGTCCTAACATCCTCAATTCCCAATGCCTTTACCCTTCTCCCCAACGATACCATTCGATTTGTTCACGACAGTGCGTGGGTACCACAAACGTCGGCCTCCTACCGCCTTCGGTTTTGGGTTAGCGGGATCGGGATGGACGACAATATTGAGAATGACACGCTGTCTCGTTTCCAGCCAATCGGTACCGCGACCAACCTGCAAGGTGAATTTCAAAAAGCTGTCACAATCTATCCGACAAGAAACTCCGGCCAGTTCAGGATTGACTTGGGAGAGACCGCTGATACAGGCTCAAAATTCAGGATTATGACCTTGACCGGACAGATCCTCTACGAAGCGCCCATCCGAACAAGCCCGCAATTGGTCACCCTAAGCAACCTGCCGGCAGGAATGTATTGGGTGATTGTCGAAGACATAAAACTGAATAGAGCTATTCGCAGGATGATCATTGAATAGGGAAACGCCGGATTCCTTGTAATTTCATCCCTACAAACCGACAAGAACTATGGCATTTTCCAAGCTCATTTCCTCTCTTGCCGAATCAGCCACACTGGGTATTTCGAAAAAAGTCCGGGAACTCAAAGCTGAAGGCAAAGACGTCATTGGTCTCACACTCGGCGAGCCGGACTTCGATACGCCGATGTATATTCGGGAAGCGGCCAAAAAGGCCCTGGATGACGGATATACCCACTACCCTCCGGTGGCAGGTTATCCTGAGCTGAGGGAAGCCATTGTTGCGAAGCTGAAACTAGACAACGGGCTGGAATATGAGCCCAATCAAATCGTTGTTTCGACTGGTGCCAAACAATCACTGTATAATGTGGTGATGGCCCTGATGAATCCGGGTGAACGTGCCATCCTGGTGGCTCCCTACTGGGTTTCCTACGAAGCCATGCTTCACATGGCCCAGGCAGAGGTTCACACAATCAAAACCAAAATTGATGCCGATTACAAAGTAACTCCCGCCCAGTTAGAGGAGGCGATCACGCCCAATACCAAGCTGGTATTTCTGAATTCACCCAACAATCCCACTGGAACTGTTTATACGCCAGAAGAAATTACTGCACTGGCTGAGGTGCTGGAGCGCTACCCTCAGGTTTATATTATTTCTGATGAGATTTATGAATACCTGATTTACAAGGGAACGCATCTCAGCTTCGCCAGTTTTCCGGAATTGAAGGAGCGCGTCATTACCGTCAATGGCTTCTCCAAAGGGTTTGCCATGACCGGCTGGCGCCTGGGGTATATTGCGGCTCCATTGCCTATTGCCAAAGCCTGTAATAAACTGCAAGGCC
>CAZLKP010000549.1:0-2545 GCA_964560095.1 uncultured Bacteroidia bacterium | reverse complement strand
TCCTAAACGTGCCTTCGTGCTGGTCCCCTTTGCTGAGATGTATCCATCATTTATCCCCACTGGCAAAACAGAAACGGTTTCTGAGCTATTGTTACCCTGTAAAGTTTCTGATATTCAAAAAGTCACCGAAAAGGACTGGCTTTGACTGTTTTCTTCCGGATGTATCGAACAATCCAGCTGTTGAGCCTCGATGTTGTTACGGGAGCGTTGGTTTCCGGTGTCATGGCGGCTAGTATTCTGAAGGTGGAACTACCCTGGACCTGGTGGATAGGGCTTCCCCTAAGCGTATGGGTGTTATACACAGCAGATCATCTGCTGGATGCGCTAAAAGTTGGAATGGAAGCCAGTAGTGAGCGCCACCGTTTTCATGCAGTTTGGATTCGCCCTCTTGGGATTTTTTGGGTAGTTGGTTTGCTGATTTGTATGATCTATTTACCCCTGGTGGTCCCACCAGAGCTCCTCTGGTTGGGCCTGGCACTGGGCTTGCTGGCCGGGTTGCATTTTTTTCTGGTATGGGTAATCAAAGGGGTGTCTGCGCCATGGCTGGCTAAAGAAATTGGTGTCGCCATGGTCTATACGCTGGGCGTTTGGGGCGGTCCTGTCATGCTGAACGGGCTAGGCTCTGCGCAGGAAATCTGGATTCCACTGGTGCAGTTTTTTTTTCTGGCGCTTTTTAACCTGATGACCTTTTCCATTTATGAGGAAATGTTAGACGAGCAGGATGGATTCACCTCCTGGGTTCGCGGCCTGGGCACCCGGGTGAGCTACAGGCTGCTGCTCCTGTTTAATGGAATCATTGTGGGTCTGGGCACCCTCGATTTGTGGGTGAAGTGGGATGTTAGCCAGGGCTGGCTGCAGGTTACGTTTCTGGGCATGCTGCTCATATTGAATTGGGTGGCATGGAATCCGTCTGTATTTTCCCTTCATCATCGGTATCGGGCAGTAGCTGATGGTGTTTTTATGATTCCAGTGGTTTGGCTTCCTGCTTACTTGACCGGCCTATGAGTTCAGGTGCCTTTGATCGTATCGCCCGCTGGTATGACAGGCTCGCTTTCGGTGTGTTTGGGAACCGCCTTCACCTTGCAGAGCAGCATACGCTGCAGTATTTGCCAAATGAAGGACGGTTATTGTGGGTGGGAGGAGGGACCGGAAAATCTCTACCAGATATCTTGCATGCCCGCCCAAAACTGGCCATCGACTATGTGGACACCAGCTCCAGAATGCTGGCATTGAGCCGGGCACGCATCGAATCCAGGGATATGTCCAGGATTCGTTTTCTGGACAGCCTGTCGCCAGTGCTCCAAGAGGAGTATTCTGTTTGCCTTTTTTCCTTTGTCCTGGATTTATTTTCTGAAACGGAATTGAGTGAAAAGCTGGATGTCTGGCTGTCTGGATTAACATCCGATGGGGTGATTCTTGTCGCAGATTTCTTCCATCCTCCGCCTGGATTCTGGAAAAGCGTATCTCGGGGTTTATTTCCCCTGATGTATCAGTTTTTTTCGCTAACGACAGGTCTCTCACATCATTGCCTGCCAGATTGGCAGCGGGCTCTGGCGAACAGGGAACTGATTGAGACTCCAGTCTATGAGTCTTTGGGTGGAATGGTGAGGGCGGGAATATGGCAAAGAGATTCTCATTGATCAGGCTTGCAATTCGTCTTTGATGTCACACATGACTTCGGCAGCAAGGAGGGTGTTTGTTTGTTGGTCCGAATCTGAAAGCAACCCGGGAAACACACACAGAAGCTCTGCATCTTCCACCCCCAGCACCCCGGCAGAGAGTGCTCGAAATGCCTGATGAATGCTGATTTTGACATTTTCTGATAAAATAACTGAAGAAAACATCAGATCATTGGTCTGGATATCCAGCCAGGACTCCATATCGTGGCTGACCGAATCCGGCCGGGCCATGGGGATAATTTGTTCTAGTACGCTGGCCTTTAGGTCTCGTCGGCTGATTCGGATCATTTTTCGTAAAGGGTTGGTCATGGGAATGCTGAGCCTTAAAAACCATGAGGGTGTTTTGCTTCCCGGAGGAGCCAAATTGACAGGTTCGATTCGGAAGGCATACCCTCTGTATTCCCCAAAAAAGGCAAAATCAGTCTGCGATGCATAGGCCATATCCAGGCTCAATCGGGCTGCCGTTTCCTGATGAAATTCTTCTTTCTTTCGAAAACGCCGGTTGCGGATCACGCCAACTGTGATGCTGCTGGCCACGAGAAGGGAAGCCACAACGATAAACCAAAATGTATCCATAGATTGAGGACGATTCAGAGCGGAAAATTATGCCGAAATTCACAAAAATTAAACCACCTAAAGATGTAGATGTTTGCTGGGCCATTCCTGGCCTGGGGGTGGATGGCCGGGTATATGGCAAGCTGAGCCAGTTTGTGCCCTTGCGAACCATCGAATGGAAGATGCCCCAGGACGGTGAAACGATTGCAAGCTATGCTGCCCGTATGCTGACCGATATTCCGCCAGGACCTCAGCGCCTGCTTGGGTATTCATTCGGTGGGGTGGTGGCATTGGAAATGAAACAAATCCGC
>CAZLKP010000548.1:0-2551 GCA_964560095.1 uncultured Bacteroidia bacterium | reverse complement strand
ATTTCTACCGGTTGGAAACCCCAAGCTTTGTGGAGGCAGCCTCCATAAGCCTGCTTCGATAAGCGCAAAAGAAGGAGCGTTTTTCACCAGAGGGGAAGGGCGCTTCACCTGTCATATGGGTCGCTTCACTGCATTTTTGCCGTTTGCATGCCCATCACACCTGTAGTTTGACGATCATCACCACTAAACGCTTGAACATGAAGGAAAACAATGAAAGTCCTAAAGGCCTGCTCTCAGGGCGTCCATTCTGGTCAGCAGGCTCCGTCTGGGTTGGCCGCTTATCCAGGGGTAAGCAGTATCTCTGCTTTTGCCTCCTCATGTGGATGGCCGGCTCCCTGAATGCCCAACATAGCCCCGCCTACCGGGCCTACCTCAAAGAGAAGGTCAGGGATCCTCACATCAGGGAGTATGTGGAAAAGCTATTGGAAGGTACGGCTACCCAGGAAGATCTAAGGGCCTTTCAGGCGTATTACCATGATCGCCACAACAATGCTTCTCGGGCGGATGAATTTATCCAGGAAGGGGCTGAGCCACACATCGTGATTCACCCTACCGATAAAAATATCCTGGCCTTAACGTTTATGCAGAACTCTTTGACCACCGCCGACTACCCCATTTTCATTTCCAGGGATGGAGGAGCCAGTTGGGTAAAGAGTTCTTTCAGCACGGAAGCTGTCCTGAACTCGCTGTTTCCGGGAAATCTAATCCTGGGAGGGGGAGACCCCATTCTCGCATTCGACGAAGATGGTACCCTCTATTTGTCGTATATTTATGTACATGGAAACTTTCCGACCCTGCGGGGCGACCTCTTCTATGTGTATTCCCAGGACACCGGCAGCACCTTCATTGTTCCGCCATTGGAGGATCATGTCGTTTACCAGGGGAATATCTTCGCTTCAGATATGCTGGATCGCCAGTGGATGGATATAGATAATACCGGCGGGCCCTATAACGGCAATCTGTACCTGAGTGCATTCTACTTTGGGGGAGCATTAAACACCGCAGGTCAGCTGGTCTTAACCAAACCCGCAGACTCCACCAAATTTCAACTCGATAGCGTCGCGACGGCCGTGGCAGCCACCAGCGGGAATATCACACAGTTTGGCAATGTGCAAGTCGATCAAAGTGGCAGAGTGCATCTGTCTTGTGCCCTGATTGATGAAATCGACGCAGGGGGATTGATCTATCACACCGTTTCTCTGGATGGAGGAAAAACATTTGCTGCCCCAAACCAGGTGGGAACAGGCGTGTTACTAGCTCCTCAACCCGGATTTACTACCTCAAATTCTGTCATCCACGACAGGGAAAATGCAGCCATCAGTATGGCCGTTGACGGAGACCATGTTTACATCGCCTGGACGGACCTGGGGAATGATGCTTCCAGGGCCTACTTTTCCTATTCGCATGATGCCGGGGCCAACTTCTCCCAGCAGCTTGAATTCGGAAATCTGTTGCTGGATTCTACTACCTTCCACTTCATGCCCAATGTCGCGGCGGATAGCGGCCATGTCACCATCAGTTGGTACTCGGTAGATAAATCCTCCGGGGTTACCAATTACTACATGGCGGAGTCGGCCAATGGCGGAGTCTCTTTCGATTCGGTTCGCATGGTTTCGGATACCAGTTCTTTATTTGTTGGAGGGGCCTCTGCCTTCTATGGGGATTACAATTCCTCTGTAAAGGATGGATGTACGACCTGGACAGTCTGGTCGGACGGGCGCACCGGGGCGCCGGATATCTATGTGGCAAAAACCCGGTTCTGCGATGCAACCGGAACGCAGGTGACCTCGATCCCGGAGTTGTCCCCCGTTTCCCAGGATTTCAGCGCAGGAAATATCTGGCCCAACCCTGCTGCCGATGTGGTGAACATCATGCTTCATCATTCCAAACCGCAGTTGGTACGAACGGAAGTCTATGATCTGGAGGGAAGGTTGGTAAAGAGCGTTGAGCCAGTACTTTTGCCTGAGGGCACCCATGAAATGAAGATGGATGTGGCTGAATTCGCTCCGGGCCAGTATGTCCTGAAAATCATCTCAGATACCGGTCTGTTTGCCGCTAGGATGCTATACAAGCAGTGATGTTCTAAACAGGTCAGCGGCTGCCCCAAAAGGGTTTAGGCTACTGCTGAGAGGCGTAGGGAAAGACGCAAAGGCCGCTAAAAGGTTCATTATCAGGCGGTATTTGCGCCTTGGCGGTAATATGGTCTGCTATTGGGATAGTCTAACGGCCTGTTTTCGCCCTTCAGCTACTCTTTCAACCTCGAAGCACTTGCCTTTCACAATCCCATTCTGGATAAAAAAGAAGGCGAAGTCTGCGGATGCAACGGGAATGAGGGCGTCCTTTTTCTAAGCGATAGCTGCACGGGTCATTTTGAGCCTGTCAATGGGATAGGAGCCCATTTTCTGGCCCCTCTTCCTCTTGTTGAGCCATGCTTCCCCCTTCATGGCCCAGGATAAGACGGCCAATTGCCCGGCGGGGTGAGGCCGTAACGGCGTCCCTGCCAGTCCGGCGGATCGGTTCACTCCACCGCCCACTTTGTTCAATTCACTGG
>CAZLKP010000547.1:0-2571 GCA_964560095.1 uncultured Bacteroidia bacterium | reverse complement strand
CTCTCGCCTTGGCTAAAGGCGAAATTCAGCTTTTTTGGCGCGGAATCGCGTCTGCTGGAAGAGGCCATCCGGGACACTAGCAAGGTGCAGCCCGACCAGCTCGACGGCACCCGACGACTGGCCGGCGTGGGCCTCATCTATGACAACATAGACTACCGCAACAATCCCAGTCGGGGCTGGCAAAGTCAGGTGTTGCTGAGCCTGGGGCGACGCGACATCACAGAAAATGTGCGCCTCTCGGAGATTCGCCCGGACTGGTACGACAATGTGCCCACGACCCAGCGTCTGCTCGAAGCTGAGCTACAGATCCGCCGCTACTTCTCGCTGGGGCAGCGGCAGGTGTTGCATCTGGCGGCCCAAGGCTACTGGCTGGGCATGGATCAATATCTGCGCACCGACCAGAAGCAGATCGGCGGCGTCTATAGCCTCCGTGGCTTCAACGAAAACCAGTATTTCGCCGATCTCTACACGCAATTTACGGCCGAGTATCGCCTGCAGCTTGAGCGCAACTCCTTCCTATTCGGCTTCGTTGACCTGGCCTACTTCGAGGATTCCGTCGACGATCTCACCCGCCGCGCCCTGGGCACCGGTATCGGCATGCAATACGGCACACAGGTGGGCATCCTCTCCATCGTCTATGCCATCGGCACGAGTGAAGATCAGGTCTTTCAGCCTTCGCGTGGAAGGGTTCATTTGGGATTGGTGAATGAATTTTGATAGGGCCGGCAACTATTCAAATTCAAGTTATGGCATCAAATTGACGTTATTTTGCCGAAACGCTTATTCAATAACTGTAAGTCTTTTGATGAAAATATTAAAGCTCTTTTCAGAAATAGATTTAGGGATTTAAAGAAAATTTAGGCTAGAAATACATGAGTCTATTGAAAGTACTGGCCCGATGAAAAGTCCTTAAATAGTGTTTTCCTGAAACAAATAAAGAAGGGGAGTCGATGGTCCTCGCAAACTCAGGGCACATCAACGGAGTTATCGGAGATTTCTCGAAGGCTAAGGATAATATTTTATCCTCAAAGGCGGTACAACGTGTGAGCTAGTCCACAGCTGAGGTGTCTGTGTCATTCCTGGACTTCACCCAGGGCACCCATTGTTTCAGCTTTTTGGGCTGTAACGTGAAGATATATTTACCAAGATCGAACCAACCGTTTTTGTTACATACCCTGAATCAATCATGCAGATCTGGCATAAACAGCTCATCAAAGCATAAACCGGTAAAGTAGCACTAGGCACTGTTTGAAAAATGGTATTTGCTTGTCAATGGAAGGAATTTGGGGTTCTGGCAAAGAAGCTTTCCGAGGAATAGCGAGCTATTTCGAGGAAATCTGATGAAGCCAGGTTCCGAAATTCCGACGTTGACGAGTGAAGGAGGTTTTCCAAACAGTGCCTAAGACTGCAGTCGCTTGTTAAACATCTTGAAGAGTGTTTCGAAGAACCAGTTACGGTCGGCGGTAACAGCAATTTCGAGAAATTTGTCGGCTTGCCCGACGATGGAGTGCAGATTGTTGACCGAATGGAGGAAGGTTTTTATTTCCTCGTTATTTTCAGGGTTATCGATATCCCGAACTTCCTCCAGTACTTTCAGGACAGGCTTGAGTTCGCGTTTCCGACGCTCAATGATCACTTGCTGGGCAACCTGCCAGATGTCTTTTTCAGCATAAAAGAAGTCACGCCGCTCGCCTAATTTGTGCTCCTTTGACACAAGTCCCCAGTCGATGAGTGCCCGCAGGTTCATGTTGGCATTCCCACGGGAAATGTTGAGTATTCCCATCACCTCATCTGCCGACAAGGATTCGGGCGAAACGAGCAATAGTGCGTGAACCTGGGCCATCGTACGATTGATGCCCCAGTTGGATCCAAGCGCTCCCCAGGCCTGAATAAACTTATCTTTGGCTTCATCCAATTTCATAGGCTTGTCTGTCGTCGGCAATGTGATTCAAAGCAACAGAAATGTACGATATGCTGCAATGATTTCTGTTCCTGATTTCATCTCAACTCTCCAAGAACTACTGAAAGTTTTGGAAATAAAGAACAAAAGGCTAACCTCTCATGAAGGAAAATAGTTTCAGACTTTTGCTTTTCCCCGGTCAAAATATCCCGGTTTTGGAAACCTTTTTCCGACAGATCCGATTCAAGGAGCAGGAATCTTGATCTATGTATATTGAATCACCGATTATCGTACTGACCGGCCCTACTTCTGGGATCGGCAAAGAAACAGCCAGGGCGCTCGCCCCTCAGGCCGGAAAACTCATTCTTGTCGCCAGAAATGCCCAAAAGCTGGATACACTTGTGGAAGAATTATCTGCCACAACCAGTCTGGATCGCCTCGATACCGTCGTCACAGACCTCAGCGAACCCGCAGCAGTCGAAGCCGCAGCCAAAGAAATTACAGCCACTTATGACCACATTGATGTGCTCATTAACAATGCCGGGGGGTACTTCAATGACCGCCGCGAAAACTCTGTGGGGCAGGAACTCACCTTTGCCCTCAATCACCTGGGATATTTTCACTTCACCTCCAGGCTGATCCCCCTCCTCCAGCGCTCGGACAATGCCCGC
>CAZLKP010000546.1:0-2572 GCA_964560095.1 uncultured Bacteroidia bacterium | reverse complement strand
ACCTCATGTAGGAGAACGTGGCACGGTCAAGTCGATACAAGCCTCCGTGGGAGGCTACCCAAAGAAAGCCTTCCTCGTCAGGCAGCAGGTCCCAAATCATGTTGTGCTGAAAAGACTCCTTCGAACCCGGTTCAAGCACAATCCGCTGCGTGTGCCCGGTATGGGGATCATAGCGAAACAGCCCTTGACCCAGCGTGCCAATCCAGGTGATTCCTTCCTCATCTTCTGTCACGCACCGGAATTCCGGAACCGCCCCTTCCGGATCAATCGGCAAGGCTTCGAAGCCATGCTGTTCAGTTTGGATCTGATCCAGGCCGCTGCCATTATAGCCCACCCAAAGGGTAGCCTGGGCATCGAGGTATAGGCTGCCAATGCTGTTAGAGGCAAGGCTATTTTCGACCGAAAGGTCTGGAAGGAACCACTCCCATTGATCCAAATCAGGCGAAAAAAAAGCCAGCCCTTCTCGATGGGTACCTATCCATAAATTGCCACCTGGATCTACCTCCAGAGAGCGAATGGCCGGCACCATGTTAGCTTCCGGAGGAATAACATTCCAGGCTTCTACCTGCAGACTTTTTGGATCCAAGGCAAAAATTTGGGAAAAATGCCCTGCGATCCACAGCCGACCATCCTTCCCAGGTTGGATACAATAAATTGGTTTTTTCACTGTTCCCAGTCCCGGTATCAGATCTTTTGCGATGCGGTCCACTTGCCCAGAGGCAGGGTCATAGCGTAGCAACCCTCTTCCCATACGGCCCAACCACAGGAGGCCGTATGCATCTTCGGTCAGGCATTCGAGGTTCAAATAGGAAATTGAGTCGATACTGGATTGGGAAAAGACCTGTTCCAGGTGTTTGGTTTCCTCATTTACTCGATGGAGCGCCGTGGGAGTGATCACCCAGATCCGGTCCTGGCTATCAACGAGGATGTCATTAATCTCTCCTGATTCACGCTCCGGGGCTTGCCAGGAGATCGTATGAAACCGTTCGGTGAAACGGTCGAAACAATACAGCCGTTTATTTGCGGCTGCAAGCCAGATTCTGCCTTGATGGTCTTCAGCCAGGCATTTCACAAAAGGATCCCCCAGGCCGTATGGGTCCAGGGGATTTTCGGTGAATACCCTCATGTCCTGTCCGTCATAGCGGATCAGCCCTTTTGTGGTTGCCAACCACATAAAGCCGAGGTGGTCCTGCAGGATATCGGTGACCTCGCGTTGGTCAATACCGACCTGAGCGTTGAATACCCGGTTAACCACCCGAGCAGGGGATTGAGCAAACAGCCAGGCAGGAACCCAGCAGAAGGCCAGGAAGGTCAGCCAAGAACGTATGCAGGAAGCCATAACAAGTCAAGCTGGAAGGACGCTAAATAGGGCTTAAATCAGGGCATAATCGCTCCCACGGATTACAAATTCGCGCGAGAATCAAAGAGCGCTGGGGTCAATTCCTTGCTCCCCCATAGAAGGTGACATGTGACAACGTCTAGATTAAAATACTTAAGTGTAACTCTAGGAATTACTTTTTTCTCTTAAAAAGAGCCGCAATAAAGACCTCATACCGAGAGGTTTCTGTCTCGGTTTTTATCAAATCAGGCCCGGCTTGGTCTTTTACAAAAAGTTAGGGGGCATTTTACAGGCGGAATAGGAAAAAACGGACATTCGTAGAGAAAATAAGGGAAAAGCGTTACACTTCCCCCGCAGCAAACATGTAGTTGCAGATTTCCTGGGAAACAGCTAATTTTTATTTGGTGTTTTTACGAAAATGATATACCAGAAAATATACTGATGCCTCTACCAGCGCTACGCATAACATAGGTCCTCGCCTTTGACTTGATCTCCCCCCGCGTGCCAGGGAATCTACGATTCGACACATTCGGTTTTCCTTCCTGGCCTTCGTACAAGATTTCCCGACAAGCCTGGACAGGTCTGCGCAAGCTCTGAACATGTATTTCCTCAGCATTCCCTAACGGATTTTTTTTCGCTTGAATGGATTCTTCTCTGACTGAGGAAACACCTCCCCTTAACCCCCACCAAGATGCACTACCAGGAATTCCTACCCGCTCCTTCGCTGAGGCCTTACGTCAGGGCCTACGCCTACCTCTCGCACCGGCCCGGACAGCCGGGGGAGCCATCGATTCAAGACCTCTTTCCCCCCACCCTCACCAAGCAGCTCATCATTCAGCTAACGAGTTCGTCGGCCCTGGCAGCGACCAATGATATTATTTCGGGTTATGCCCCTGAAAGCTACCTTGCTCCACACATGTCAAGGTCTTTTCGCATAATAAGCAGGGAAGTTTTTCAATTATTCGCGGTGGTGTTTCGCCCCGGGGCATTCCATGCTGTTTTCCCTCTCCCGCTTAAGGACGTACAAGATCGGACTCCCTCCCTGAACGACCTCCAGGAATTCGGCCTGCCGCAGTTCGGACAGCAGATCCGGGAGGCGCAATCTTTCCCTGCGCGGGTGGCAATCACAGATGCCTATTTCACCGGCTTGCTCAGCCAGCGGGAGCCGGTAGCGACCCGCAGCCAGCTCGTGGTCAACCGCATGCTGCGGGCGCCGAAGCTCCCTATCCATCA
>CAZLKP010000545.1:557-2576 GCA_964560095.1 uncultured Bacteroidia bacterium | reverse complement strand
TAACGTGACCCCTGGCCTAACCCCCTCAGAAGCTTCACAAATCGATGATAAAATGGATGATGGTGTGCCAACCACCGGTATCGTTCGCGCAGTACGATCTGAAGGGGCTAACGGTATGACGGCAGCAAATGGCGTGGAAGATGAGCCTGGCACGTCAGCCACCGCTATTACCGGTTCCTGCGTATTGCAGGGAGCCGGAGCGGCCATCGAAAACGACGAGGTCTATAACACCTCAAACGATGCCGCAGGAAACAACTTCGCAGACGAATTGAACTGTAACCTGTCTATTCGTTCCAGTTTCTAGCCCATTTGGGTTATCAAGGGGAAAAGCCGCCTTTTTAGGCGGCTTTTTATTGTGCTGAGAGATATTCAATGACCGATATCCGATTGTTTTATGTCACCTGCCCGACCATTGCCCATGCTCGCGAGATCGGGCAAGCCATCGTGAAAGACAGGCTCGCTGCCTGCGTCAATATTCTGCCTGCCATGCGGTCGATCTATGAATGGGAAGGCGCGGTGGAACAAGCCAATGAAGTGGTGATGATCGTCAAAACCACCGCCAATAACGTCCAAGCTTGCCAAGAGGCGATCCTCTCGCTGCATGAATATGACTGCCCATGCATTCTGCAAATTCCAGTATCCGATGGGCATCCCGCTTTTTTAGACTGGATCAAGACGCAATGTGAGCGCTGATCGGGCAAGGGGTCGATTTATCGTTGATCATTCGTAGAAGCTCATGTAATACACTCGTTCTGAAAACGTGTTGGGGCGTAGCCAAGCGGTAAGGCACCGGTTTTTGGTATCGGCATGCGGAGGTTCGAATCCTCCCGCCCCAGCCAACAATTTTCCTTGTTTTCCAATATGTTAATAGTCACATCTTTCTTTCCGATACTTCCAAAGGTTACGTAACCTAACGTGCCCGCGAGCTACGACAAGAGCAGAATTCTCTGACAAATACTGGTTATTTCAACCCCTTTTCTCTAATCGCGATTTTTGGGGGTCACGATAAGTTTCCGATACAGAACAGAAAAGACGAAACGAGCGACTGGGAGGGCAATTAAGAAAACAGCTCTGAAAAAGCCTAATCCTGTACTTTTTTGACGAACTGAGATTTCAACCCCATCGGGCCAATGCTTGGTATTTTGCAATCAATATCGTGGTCGCCTGCCACCAAACGAATATTCTTCACTTTGGTTCCCACCTTTACAACGGATGATGAACCTTTTACCTTGAGATCTTTGATAAAGGTAACTGTATCGCCGTCATGTAATTCTACGCCATTTGCATCTCTGAGGATGGCATCCTCATATACATAGAGAGAATTGCACTTCGGGCATTCAGGTGTTTCGCTCATATCAGTGATCGTTCCTTTCTACACACATATTGCCGCCATGATTATTTAGAAAATTTCTTCGAATGGTTTTTAATCCAGTCGGCCAGATCTTCTTCACTGATACTGCCATCTGCTACTCCCAGAATTTGCAGCACCAGATCCTTCTCACTCGCGACCAGTTCTTTTCCGTTCTTCATCAGGAATAAACCCATGACGGTTGCGCCGGTTCGTTTGTTGCCATCAACGAAAGGGTGGTTACGAACAATTCCATAGCAATAGGCTGCTGCAAGTTCATAGACAGAGGCGATACCATAGACTTCTTTATTCTGCGGTCTGGCCAGTGCAGACTCCAGCAATCCTTCATCACGAATGCCCGAAGGACCACCATGTTCTATTAGCAACATTTCATGAATGGCCAGAACAACATCCGGGCGGATAAACTTCACTTCGCCAGCTCGTGCAGCGCGTTCTTATAGTTCTTCATAAAGCGTTTGGTGAGTTTCATGTCTTCGGCAAACTCCGGATCATAAGGAGTGACGGTGAAACCGTCCTTGGTAGGAACGATATAAACAGGATCACCTTTTTTAAGTCCCATCTGTGCGAGCAGTTCACCTGGCACACGCAGTCCTGTAGAGTTGCCTATCGCTGTCAATTTCGTTTCCATATAAAGTCCTGCACCTAAATTC
>CAZLKP010000545.1:0-547 GCA_964560095.1 uncultured Bacteroidia bacterium | reverse complement strand
TTCATTCTCTGACTATACATTAGCATAATTACATACGTAATTACAAGCCTATTATTGCTTTTTCCATAAAAATAAGCGCCTTAGGGGTAATACAGAGCAACGATATCCTCACGTTTGCATCTTGCCCGGGCAGCCAATCAGAAAAGTACACATTCCCACAGTCACGCATAGAGAAACGGCAAAGCCGCTGTAGCGGCCAATTTCCGCGCACTTAATGAGACATCTTCTCCGCCAATTCAAGCCAGAAAATCCTTGTAAATAAGGCAACTATCTCCCATTTCCTCTAAACGCCAATTTCCGAGGTTACGATAATATAATATATAGCCCAGAACATGAGAGAAATTGAAGGAATAGATAAAGTCGTCGAAAGCCTGAAAGATCACTGGCACGAGATTGATCAGCACTTTGAAGCCGAGAACCGACGTTACAAAGAACTTCTTGATCATAGTCCTGATGCGCTGGGTCGAGTTCTAAAATGCCATATTATAATCGAAGGGGCTGTCCCAGATAATCAGTTTAAATAGACTTTAACCCATTGTTTTAGTTG
>CAZLKP010000544.1:0-2578 GCA_964560095.1 uncultured Bacteroidia bacterium | reverse complement strand
CTGATGTTTCGGGATCACATGCAGGTTCCGGGTGTTGTTTTTTTGAGGCCCGGTCATTTCGACCCATCGGTTCACATAGAAACGCTGGCCGCTCTTTTCTCTCTCAATCCCGACCTAACGTCTCCATTTATGATTGTGGCAGAAAATAATGGCGAAACCATCAGAATTCGAATGAGAGAATTGTGATTCCACATGAGGGAATACATCAGGCCATTCGGCTACCTATCACCCTGCGTAGCCGGACGGGCTTTCCCCTCCGGCGAGCAATTAGTGATTCCATCACGGCCTGCGGCGCTATCTCCCGCTGGCGGGAGGCTGCTTCGACGCCGCTCAGCACAGCGCTTGCGCGAAGAGGGTGGGCCTAGATGACAAATGCCATTCCTTTCCTCCCTCATCGCCTCGTAGCCGCTCCCTCCAGAGGGAGACAACCGCACGGGCCCGCTGGAAGCGAATAATTTGTGATTTCATCACGGCCTGCAGCGCTATCTCCCGCTGGCGGGAGGCTGCTTCGACGCCGCTCAGCACAGCGCCTGCGCGAAGAGGGTGGGCCGAGATGACAAATGCCATTCCTTTCCTTCCTCATCGCCTCAAGGCCTCGCAGAAGCGAACAATTACCAACCGGGATTCACCCGCGGGGAATCCCTACGCATCACCCTGTGCAACCGTGATTGACGACGAATCAGCCCGTTTCCTCGATTCATGGTCTGATGTCCCAACTTCAATTCCTATATTCGGCATTCAACTCCAACATCGCCCAATATGAATCGAATTGCATCGCTTGTTGTTCTTCTTCTGGTATGTCTGAATGTGCAGGCTCAGGCTCCGATGCCCGCAAAACCTGCATCAGAAATTCTGCATGATATCAAGCGTCTCCAGACAACTGGGAAAGTCCTCTACATGGCTGCTCACCCGGATGATGAGAATCAACGGGTCATTACCTGGCTGGAACGTGGCCTTGGCCTGGAAACCGGATACCTAGCCTTGACCAGAGGAGATGGCGGGCAAAATCTGATTGGCGATGAAAAAGGGCCGTCTTTGGGCTTGCTACGTACCCAGGAATTGCTTGGCGCCCGGCGAATCGATGGCGGACAGCAGTTTTTTACCAGAGCCTATGATTTTGGCTATTCTAAAACCCCGGAGGAAACCCTCACCAAATGGGACAAGGAAGCCATTCTGGGGGATGTCGTGTGGGCCATTCGGAATTTTCGCCCGGATGTAATCATTACCCGATTTGCTACCCCTGAAAAGGGCGGTGGAGGACATGGTCATCATACTACCTCGGCGATCCTGGCACATGAGGCTTTTGACCTGGCGGGAGACCCCAATGCCTTCCCTGAACAACTGGAATATGTAGAACCATGGCAACCAGAACGTCTGTTCTGGAATAACTACTGGGTTTTCAGACGGTATGAGCCGTCTGAAGAGGAGATGAAGGGAATATTTCCGGTTCAGATCGGAGAATATGATCCCCTGTTGGGAAAAACCTACGGTGAAATTGCCATGGAGGCACGATCCATGCACAAATGCCAGGCGTTTGGAGCAGCGTTGATTCGCGGAGGTCTGGTTGAGTACCTGGAGCTGGAAAAAGGGAGCCAGCCCAGTGGCGATCATTTCTTTGATGGAATCGAAACATCGTGGGCAAGATATGGGCTCCCTGAATTGGATGGCGCTCTCCAAACGATCTATGATGAATTCGACCCGATAAATCCGGTGGCTTCTGTCGCTGGATTGATGGCTGTCAGGAAACAAATCCAGACACAGATCGATGAAGGCCCCACGGCTTACCAAAGGGATCTGTTTGGAGCATTGTCCCAGCTGGACCAGATCATCGTTTACGCCTCGGGACTCTGGATGGAAGCGAATGCACCTCTTCCCGTCTATACCCCTGAGAATAGCATAGACGTGCAAATCGAAATGGCCAAAAGGACTGATCTGGAGATCCGGGTACATCGATTGGTCTTCATGAATAATCACAGCGCCAAGGTTGAGCAAATGGTCCTCGATAGCCTGTTGCCCAAGCGAGAAGTCAGCAGCTTTGAATATCGTCCATTTGAGGGTACCACCCTTCCAGTCAGTCAGCCATACTGGCTGTCAAATCCCAATCCGGAAGGGGTGTTTGAAGTTTCAGATAAGAGGCTGATCGGAATGCCCGAGAACAGACCTCCTCTGGCCGTGGTGGCTGAATTATCCATCGAAGGAAGGCCCATTCGGCTGGAACTTCCCTTACGGCACCGCTATGTCGATCGGGCCATGGGCGAGCTCTATCGCCCGGTGATCGTGGCTCCGCCCTTGACCGTCAATATCGCAGATCCGGTGTACCTGTTTGCCACAACCGAAACGCAGGAAATCAAAATGGTAGCAAAAGGCCTTGCCGCCGGAACCTACAGGGTAGATCTTTCCGTCCCCAAAGGATGGACAGTCAGCCCATCATCCATCGACGTCAGCATCGAAGAACCTGGTCAGGAAATGCCCATCATGGTGTCTGTGACCCCTCCCGAAGGATCTGCCGTGGGAGATCTCATCGCGACCATTCATGCCGATGGGATGGAGCCCTATTCGCTGGGCTACCAGGAAATTG
>CAZLKP010000543.1:2256-2580 GCA_964560095.1 uncultured Bacteroidia bacterium | reverse complement strand
AGTAGTTAAACTCGTTGTAACGGACTGATCGCTTCAGGTCAAACGGAACCCTTTCCCACCGAAAAGGATGATTAGCGTTGGAAGATATCTGGAGCTTCTCCTGAAAGACATCAATGCGTGTCCTTCCCGAAAAGGTAGGATGCTCATCGGACGTTCGAGTTTCCCATTTGAAGGGAAAAAGGAAAATGTGACGGGAAATAAGGCCGTCCTTTCCAGAAGACTGATTTTGGTTAGGGGGCATGAAATTTTCTGGCTGATCAATGATAGATTTTCAATATAAAGATTCAGCCTAAAAACAGAAAGGTGGAAGATGGCGAAAATTAC
>CAZLKP010000543.1:0-2246 GCA_964560095.1 uncultured Bacteroidia bacterium | reverse complement strand
CCAGTGGTAATTTCGATGATGCGATCGACTACCTTTCGCATTTGATCAACACGAATCATATCCTCCTTCACCCCCAAAAACCCATTTTCCCCTTGCCCACCCCAATAGATAGCTTCAGCTTCGACCACATCTGACCCCAGTATTTCTGCGATTTTCTGCACATGAGGTCCGTAGTACACGAGTTTGTGTAGATTCTGAATGACAAATGGCGTTATACCGTACATCCTGTCTGCAATGGGAGAAAAGGAATCTAACTCCGTTTCGATGATCCAGAGTCCATTCAACTGTTTCTTCCCGGCAATATCCAACACCGCCTGCTGCTCCATGGCTGATGTAACGCCCTGGACTTTTCTATCAAGTGTCCGAATCTGTTCAATTTCTTCCGTGCTAGCTCCCAACTTCTCCATTGCGGGGATATAACCTTTGTCATTGGCTGCCACAAGCTGTTGCCAATGGGTTAGCGTTACACCAAGCAGGGCAGCAATTTGCTCAATCGAAGCAGGCAGCGAAGTAAGGGCATTATGGTGGTCGATATGCAGGTAACGGGAAGGCGGCTCAATATCAAGTTGCAATTCTATCCCAACGATGGTCTGGGAGCATTCCAACTCATTCTCATAGGCACTGAGCTTCGCTTCATGCCAGGCCAGATCCCGATGAAAAAAGTGAATCCCTTCCGTCAATCCTGAATCCTTCAGAATACGATTGATTTCAACCATTTCCAGATCTTTGCCGCCCAGCAAAAAGCGGAATTGTTGCTGTAGAATATGTACTGGTAGTGGCATACAAATCCAAGATACAAAAAGTCTCCCCCTACAATCATAGCCATTCGGTTAATACCAATGATGCCCTCACCCCCAATCCCTCCAGTCTGGCTTCTCCTTAAAGAATTGAGAGCCAAGACCACTTCGTTGTGAGAAGCGAGAAGCTAAACCGGAAGGAACATCCCCCAACCCCCTTCACAAGGGGGCTTTGGAATTGAATCCAGGGCCGTGTGCGAAAGCCCCTTCCGAAGGGGCTGCTTCCGTGTGCGGGCAAAGAAAAGAGATGCCGCAAATTAGGATGTTATAAAATCCCTTCGAAATCCGCAGAGTTTTGCTCATTTTCTATGCTGGAAGCGCAGGTCATTCCCTTTCTTCTGATTCGCTCTACCTGAACTCATGAAATCATGCTCCGCCTTGTTGCCTCACTTTCCTTCTGTGCCCTTTTGATTCCCTGCCTGGGTCAGATTCCCTATCGTGTTCCAGAATATGCCTGGCGGATGGCCATCGGCACCGGTGAATCCCAATTCCACCTGAGTTCGTCGGGGCAATCGGTCGTACCAGGCAGAATCGATTTTATAGGCGAATCAACCTGCCATGAAGAAGCATGCCTTGAATCTTTTTCAATCTGGCCAGATCGGTATGCCGATGAACCCGCAGAATATCCTCTCGCGGCATCCATAGACCGACATGGTCAAATCCTCTGGTACATCATGGCCACCGTGCCTACTCCCGGACAGGTGACAAGTCTTGGCGATTGGGGACCCGATGGGCATTTCTGGCTCCTGGTTAATATCAGTGCATTTATCAAGGTGGAAAATTTCTTTCTTCCCATCGAAGAACATCCCTGCACATACCTCCTGGAAATCAATCAACAGGGCGATATTCTGTCTAATCAGCTTCTCTCCAAAGGAGCTGAGCCCATGCAAAGTGTCATGGGGCCTAATGGTGCCATCTGGATCACCGGACAGTTTGATCAGCTTCTGGCCACAAGCGCAGATACCATCGCCTGGCAGCCTTTTCCTTCTCCATACACAAAATACCCTTTCGTGGGCCGTTTTTCTCCCCAAGATGGCTGGCACTGGATCAAACCGATGTCCGTGCGGCCTTTTGACATTAGCAGTCCGGTGGTGACGGCTCAGATAACAGCGCAAAACAAGCTGCTGATTGCCGCCATCAACACTTCTCCTTCCCTGGTTCTGGACGGCAGCCCTGTTTTTTCTCCGACCCATTCTCCAACCACCATCTTTCAGCTGAATTCATCCGGAGAGGTGGAATGGATCTGGAACCCTCCGGACTATGCTAGTGGAGACAACGGTACTCTGGGCAGGAAATGGACCTGTCCTGTTTTCGGGGAATCCTCAAGCCAATCTCAAGGTAGACACCCTCGGCCGGATGTACCTGTTTGGACGAGGTGGCAGCAATCCGGTTCATCCAGGACTCCCTATGCTGGCGCCTTTGTCGTTCATCAACACCCACCCGGGGATA
>CAZLKP010000542.1:0-2586 GCA_964560095.1 uncultured Bacteroidia bacterium | reverse complement strand
CTTCAGCAATGACCAGGCCGACATGGTGTACTTCATCCATGCAGGAGCGGTCAAAATTGCCGGCTACACCGCCGAAGGAGAAGAAACCATCAAGGCGGTGCTGCACGAAGGCGAGGTCTTTGGCGAGCTGGCGATCTATGGTGAAGACACCCGCAGCGACTTTGCCCAGGCCGTCGAAACCACGGAACTCTGCATCCTCCACCGCGACGCGGTAGCCGACATGATGATTCACCTCAACGGCTTCCGCGCCTTTCTCAACAAGCTCATGGGCCAGCGGGTGCTCTACACGCAAAAGCGCCTCGAAGCCCTGCTCTTCAAGGATGCCCGCACCCGCATCGGCGAGTATGTCCTCGAACAAGCCACCCGCCACGGCCGCAAAACCCTCGACAACGCCTACGTGCTGCGCAACTATCTCACCCACCAGGAAATCGCCAACTTCACCGGCACCTCCCGCCAGACCGTCACGACGGTACTCAACGAATTCCGCGACAAAGGCTACCTGGACTTTGACCGGAAGCGGATTGTGGTGCGGAAGGTGGAGGCCCTCCAAACCAGCCTCAAAGCCTGATCCCATGTCCTGTCCCGCCTCAGGGTCCCGTGAGGTAGCGACGGAGGGCCTCGCGGATGCCTTCCTGCCGGATGCCCTGGAGGCTCCGGCTATGCCTTCCACACAGAGCGTAAAAGCCCCATCGGCAGCCTGGAACTGTCACCCGGTCGGAGCCTGTGGACCCAACTGTGATCCACCTGTCCGGCCATGCCGACCTGGGGATCAACCGCATCGACGAATTCCTACCGCATCAGCTCACCTTCGAATAACCGGAGAAGGAAGAGGCGTAGTTGGTCGGAGGGAGACGCTGAGACGGAATTAGTAGACGTATATGGCTGATATTAGCGTCGTAACGGCTGACAAATCCTTACCCGCTGAGACTTTGCTGGAGACGGTAACACCTACAAGTACGGTCGTAACGGCTTATCAAATCCTTAACTGCTGAGACGATTGTGATGCTCTGCAAACTTGGACACATCGAGCAGGCTGAGCGAGTGTTTTCGGAGAATCAACATTTCTTTTCCGACTCCCCCGTTCCCACCGTTTTGTTTTGCAAGGGCTTTATCGCTGACGCGCGCGGGCAATATTCTTTGATGAGAACATCCTGGAGCAGCATGTCTAACCCGACTGGGTATCAAAAAAATATTGCCGCTATTCTGGACTGCTATGCCCGGTATCGGGAATCATACAAGAGCCAGAATTGGCTGGCGGGAGGAGCCTCCGGAATAAAAGATACGCACAGAAACCTCCAGAAGCGGCTCAACAATGAACCTGAAGCAAGCCATTCAAAACAGGATCCGCTGTTTCCTGTTATTTCTGGCAGATGCACCGGACTGGACCGCCATCCAGCAACAAATCAGCCAGACCCATCCATTGAATGGAAAGGCCTGGCTGATGAATGAAGCGAAACGAAGAGAGCTGGAGGGGTCGTTTTATCATTGATGCCAGAAAAAGCAGGCCTCCTCATCCGCACAGACTTTTGTAGTATGGTTTTCCGCTGGTGCCTCGTTCATGATCAAGGCTGATATGTTCTGCATTCTCCCTACCTTTGCCCTCCTAATCTTCCCGCCTGCATGAACCCAACCTTCCAACAGTTTCTGGAACGAGCCCGTCAATCTCACCTCACCGACCTCAACACGCTCAATAGACGCTATAATCTCCTTTCCTGGGCACGGGCGGGTGCCTTCTTGGCAGGCGTAGGCCTTACCTGGTGGCTGTTTCAGCTTGTGGCCATTGCGGCGTTATTTGTCGGGGTGCTCGCACTGGTAGGATTTATGTATCTGTTGAAAATCCACACCGACGTGGCCAATGCCCGTGACCATGCCAAACGAAAGCTGAACATCCTGGCGGAAGAACAAAAAGTCCAGAACTGGGACTGGCTTGATCGTGATGTTGGCAGCGAATGGGAAAATCCGGACCACGCCTTCAGCTACGACCTCGATTTATTCGGTAGGGGATCCCTGTTTCAGTACCTGCACCGCAACGGTACGGCGCTTGGAGGGCAACGCCTCGCCCAATGGCTGCAACATCCCGCCATGGATCGCGGAGAAATCCTGGCCCGGCAAAACGCCGTAAAGGAACTGGCCGGCCAACCTGAATGGCAACTGGAGTTTCAGGCTAGAGGCAGAGACACCAGCCAACAGAGCGATGGCCTGGATTCGCTTCTTAGCTGGATCAGCCGTCCCTACCTCTATGCCAATAACCAGGGGATCACGCGCTTGCTGCTCTTCCTGCCCCTGCTTTTCGGAGCCTCTCTCATCGGCTGGATCCTGACCACCATCCCGGCTGTCTATCAAGCCCTCGGTGAATGGTACCTCTCAGGGTGGATTCCCGTGGGACTCTTTTTACTCAACCTGGGCGTGACTGCCCGGCACATGGGCCGCATTACCGAACAGCAAAACCTCTTCGCCAAAAAATCGACCCTGCTCAAAACCTACGCCGGACTGCTGAAACGCATCGAACAGCTGGAGATAAACGATTCCTGGATCGCTGAACGACAACGGCGGCTCCAGCATGACGGCCATAACGCCAGTGAATCC
>CAZLKP010000541.1:0-2596 GCA_964560095.1 uncultured Bacteroidia bacterium | reverse complement strand
TTAATGCTCACCGTGAGTTCTCCACCGCCTACGGTGGTCAACTTTTGTCCGTCTTTGAGGTCAGCAGCAAGTGCTTTGGCGCTCACTACATGGTACAGTAAGATTTGAGTCAAGTCACCGCTAGGATCTTCCAGCAAGGCATCCAATGTGCCATCCGGAAGGGCTGCAAAAGCATCATCAGTAGGGGCAAAAACCGTGAAGGGGCCTTCGCCACTCAGGGTCTCTACGAGCTCCGCTGCCACTACGGCAGCTTCTAAGGTATTGTGGTTCTCGCTGTCCACCACCACATCGGCAACGGTTTTGGGAGTTGGCGTGGCACAGTTTGCTAGCATTAGCAATCCAAATAAAGCAGGAAATACTCTCATGATAGAGAAATTTGATTGTATAGAAATAATAATATGGTTGACACTTGGACGCATAACAGAAAAAGGAGACAAGTGTTCCAGCTTTTGGTGCTTTATTTTTATCAGAGGCCTGTAGGTTTGTTTCTTTAAGATGTTGATAGAGCAATTATATGAATTGCCATTCTGGTGTATGCGACCATCCAACTAACCACTGTTTGGAAAACATCCTTCACGCGTCAACGTCGGGTTTTTGAGTCAGCCAAGCGTTTGAGAGTTCTAATGCTGGCTGATGGGCCTTCGGAGCAAACTTGGCTTCATCCGATTTTTTCGAAATTCCGGCTGGCCGGGATTCCTCGAAAATTTTCTTTGCTAAACGCAGATCCCGATTCATCGGAAAACCCCAAAATCCTTCCGATGACAAGCAAATACCATGTTTTAAACAATGCCTAATGCACATCCCGCTTCACCTCTGGCCCTGATTTCCCTTTGAGGAAATCTAGATCTGCACCCAAATGGGCCTGCTCTACTGTATTGATGTAAAGGCTCACATAGCCACGGGCTGTATGTGGAGCAGGTGCAGACCAGGAGCTTCTTCGCTGATCAAGCATGTCATCAGACACATCCAGAAATAACTTCCGATTGGGAACATCCAACACAATCTCATCACCGGTTTCTACCAGAGCAAGCGTCCCCCCCACCGCCGACTCGGGCGACACATGGAGAATCACCGTTCCATAAGCAGTACCACTCATTCTCCCATCCGAAATCCGGATCATATCCTTGAGCCCCTGCTTCAGGATCTTCGCCGGCAGGTCCAGGTTCCCCACCTCTGGCATGCCAGGATAGCCCACTGGGCCAACCCCTTTGAGCACCATGATGCAGGTCCCATCAATTTCCAACTCTGGATCATCGATCCGATCATGATAATCCTCGATCGTTTCAAACACCACCGCTCGCCCACGATGGCTCATCAGTTCAGGGGTGGCGGCAGAAGGTTTAATGACGGCACCGTTCTCACACAGATTGCCATATAACACGGCAATCCCGGCTTGTTCCTGAAAGGGTTTCTCAATGCTGGCAATCACCTCTTCATTGTAATTGGGGGCTTCCTGGGTATTCTCCGAGATACTTTTCCCATTGGCGGTGATGGCATCCAGGTGAATCTTTCCCTCCAACTCCCGAATCACGGCGGGCAAGCCTCCGGCATAGAAGAAATCCTCCATCAGAAACTTTCCGGAAGGCATGAGATTGACCAAAAGGGGAATATTGCTTCCAATTTCGTCAAAATCTTTGAGTTCGAGAGGCACCCCGACACGATTAGCGATGGCCTGGAGGTGAATGATGAAATTGGTCGATCCACCCACGGCGGCATTCACAACGATGGCATTTTCGATGGCCTGGCGGGTAACGATGCTGGACAATTTGAGGTCTTCTTTGACCATGTCCACAATGCGTCGACCGGAGAGTTGAGCAAGCAGCTTTTTGCGGCTGTCCACCGCCGGGATGGCAGCGGCACCGGGTAGGGACAGCCCGAGGGCTTCGACCATGCAGGCCATGGTGGAAGCGGTGCCCATGGTCATGCAATGCCCGGCACTTCGCGCTGAGCAAACTTCCGCCTCCGTGAGATCCTCCTGAGAAAGCTGTTCGTTGTTGAGCTTGTCTTTGAGCTTCCAAACGAAGGTACCGGAACCGATGAGCTCGCCTTTGTAGTGGCCGTTGAGCATGGGGCCGCCCGGCACCACGATGGTCGGGAGATCTACGCTGGCAGCACCCATGATGGTGGCGGGAGTGGTCTTGTCGCAGCCGGTGAGGAGCACGACGCCGTCCATCGGGTAAGCCCGAATGCTTTCTTCGGTGTCCATGGCACCGAGATTGCGGAAAAGCATGGCAGTGGGCCGCATATTGGTTTCGCCCATAGAAGTTACCGGAAATTCCAGGGGAAAGCCTCCAGCTTCGATCACCCCGCGCTTCACAAGCTCCGCAAAGTCTCGGAGATGGGCATTGCAGGGCGTGAGCTCCGACCAGGTATTACAAATACCGATGACTGGCCTGCCCCGAAAATACTCGTCGGGATAGCCCTGATTACGCAGCCAGGCTCGATGAATGAACCCGGTTTTGTCGTCTTCAGGCTCAAACCAGGCCCGACTTCTGAGTTGCTTGTTGTTGTCCTCTGCCATAATTGATGCCTTGAGAAAAAAGTTGAAAATCAGCCAATGATCAGGGAAAACAGGAAAACAAGTGTCGCGGCAAAC
>CAZLKP010000540.1:0-2598 GCA_964560095.1 uncultured Bacteroidia bacterium | reverse complement strand
CGGCTTTCCGTTGCGACCGACATATTTGCCGTTCGATTCCATATTTCCCTGCTGGAAATAAGCCGGAAAACGGTGCAGATACTGATCGTAGGGTAGAATGGCTTCGGTCTCCGCCCCAAAGAAGTTGTTATACCAGATCCCAATCAGCGCCAGGATGACCGGGATATTTGCTTCCAGGGAGGCGGTGCGAAAATGCTGATCCATGGCGTGTCCCCCTTCCAGCAAAGCCTTGAAATTGTCGAAGCCGATGGTCGCCGCGATGCTGAGCCCGATGGCCGACCAGAGCGAATAGCGCCCGCCGACCCAATCCCAGAAGCCAAACATATTGGCCGGATTGATGCCAAATGCTTTGACCGAAGCTTCATTGGTGGACAGGGCCACAAAGTGTTTGGCCACGTAGCTTTCGTCACCAGAAGCATGCAGGAACCAATCGCGGGCCGTATGGGCATTGGTCATGGTTTCCTGGGTGGTAAATGTCTTGGAGGCAATCATGAAGAGGGTCGTTTCGGGATCGACCTGCTTCAGGGTTTCGGCGATATGGGTACCGTCCACGTTCGACACAAAATGCACATTCATTCCCTCTACCCAATAAGGTTTTAGTGCTTCTGTCACCATTACCGGCCCCAGATCTGACCCTCCAATCCCAATGTTAACGATGGTGTTGATGCTTTTGCCTGTATAGCCTTTCCACTCTCCGCTATGGAGCTTATTGGTGAATGCTTCCATCCGTTCCAGCACGTCATTTACTTCCGTCATCACATCCTGCCCCTCTACCGTGATGGGACTGTTGCTACGATTGCGAAGCGCAATGTGCAGGACGGAGCGACCTTCTGTCTGGTTGATGATTTCGCCACGAAACATGGCCTCAATCGCCGCCGGCAGTTGACACTCGCGCGCCAGGCCCGTCAGGAGATCCATGGTCTCCACTGAGATGATGTTTTTCGAATAATCGACGAGCAAATCTTCAAACCGGGTGGAAAATGTATCGAATCGATTTCCATTTGCTGCAAACAGATCTTTCATGTGCACCTTTTTCATGCTCATGTGATGAGAGGCCAGAGATTGCCAGGCTGAAGTTTGGGAGGGATTGATAGAAGGAAACATAATCGGGTGTATTTTTCTTTCCGAGCAAATTAGCGGGAATCCGGAAAAGAAGTAAGTTTGATTGAAGAAAGAAGTCAGATCGCTGCGCAGTCCGACCTCTGACTTCTGACTTCTGACCTCTGACCTCTCAAATGTATGACTCCCATCTCATCTGACGATTTTCTGGAAGTGTTGGAGCACCTCGAAAGCATGGATCCTGAGCAGGAACTTGAGCCGCTCATTGATCGGTTTGTGGAGGAACAGCCCTTACTGGCGTCCTTTCTGGATGAAATGGGGGGAGATGACCTGAACGAAGAAGAACACGAGGTGCTTTTTTTCTTTGGGGTAGCCATCTGGCATTGCCTGGAGCGCCACAGTGAAAATCCCTTGTCAACTGTCACAATAGAACACCTCACCCAGATCCAGATCGAACATGAGGGAACCCTGGAAACCATCACAGAGGAGCACGGTCACATCTCGGTAGAAGCACTCCATCAATCGATCAATGGACACGCACAAAAAGCCATGCTGAACGAGGTTTTTGATGTGATCAGGGAGGAAGAAAAAGAATCTGTTCGACCAAAGAACCTGGGGGATATCCTCGCTTACCTGAAAATGGGCACTGATACCCTGCTGAAGCAATCGGCAGACTGATTCGACCAATCTTGTCACTGATCCTCTACTTTTTGCATCAATATTGCAAAAGGCCTAAAAAGCATGCAACTTTTTTGTACTTGAAAGGTTATATTTTCATGCTTGCTATTATCCTCTTCTTCGTACTGCACTGGTACATTTCTCTGTTTTTCCAAACTTTTTTCCATCACCGCTACGCTGCCCACAAGATGTTTACCATGTCGAAGGGCTGGGAAAAAGTCTTTTTTGTGCTATCCTGGGTCTTTCAGGGTTCGTCTTACATCGGTGTAAGGGCTTATGGCATCATGCACCGCATGCACCATGCCCATGCCGACACGGAGGAGGACCCACATTCACCGGATTTTGCCGAGGGGTTGTTTGACATGATGTTGAAGACCAAGGCCATCTACTCCGAGATTTTTTTCAACCGCTATCCGGTAGCGGCAAAGTTTGCCAAGGCAGTGCCATCGTGGGAGCGCTTTGAGCGCTTCGCCGATGGCTGGTTTACCCGCATTGCCTGGGGTTTGTTCTACATCGGGTTTTATGCCGCGTTTGCACCCAATTTCTGGTGGTGGCTGTTGTTGCCGTTTCACTTCATCATGGGGCCCTTCCACGGTGCGATCATCAACTGGTTTGCCCATCGCATTGGATACCGCAACTTTGAGGTCGAAGACAAATCCCGCAATCTCATGCCGGTGGATATCTTTATGATGGGAGAAGGGTACCACAACAATCACCACAAATACGGCGCACGCCCCAATTTTGGCGTAAAATGGCACGAGTTGGATCCGACCTGGCTGGTAATCCGGCTGTTTAACCGATTGGGGATTATTCAGTTGAATCGGAAAGAGGCGACGGTTATGAAATAGCCCCCTAACCCCA
>CAZLKP010000539.1:1114-2605 GCA_964560095.1 uncultured Bacteroidia bacterium | reverse complement strand
CGCGTAAAGGTTTTCTTCCGGCTCTTCTCCTCTGGTGCTGCGTTTTCATGTTGACGGGATACGCCGGCGCGGCCGAGATTCCCGATATCGAAGTCTCCAGTTTTTACGGCAAGTATGACACGGCAACAAAAAAAAGCGGTCGCAACGCACTCAGCCTTCGGGGCCCAAAGATTGAAACATGGAAGAGATCGGAGAAAGGCATGAAAACCTGGCGGATCGGCGTTTCCTTTCCCCAGTTGAAGGATGCCTACTGGCTTGCTGTTAATTACGGAATCATGGATGAGGCGGAGAGGGTGGGCGCTTCGGTACACTTGGTGGAGGCGGGCGGATATACCAATTTGGCGGTTCAGCAGGAACAACTCCGACAACTTGCCGCATCTGGAGTGGACGGCATTATCCTCGCATCCATCAGTTATAGCGGCAACAACGACCTGGTGGAGGAGATAGCGGAACAGGGGATCCCCGTGGTCGAGGTAATCAACGATATCGAGGCGGGTACCATAGCGGCAAAAGCGATGGTTTCCTTTTACGACATGGGGTTCTACGCGGGGGAGTTTGTGACCGAACAGGTGGAGGCCGGGGAAAAAGAAGAGATCTCTGTTCTGTTTCTCCCAGGCCCTCAGGGATCGGGCTGGGCCGATGAGACGCTTGAAGGATTCCAGGCGGCAACGGAATTTACCGAGCCGGCCATTCGAATTGCGGATGTACTATGGGGAGATACCGAGGCCAAGACACAGACATCGCTTGTTCAAAAAGGCCTCGCGGACAATCCGGGTCTCGATTTTGTCGTGGGCAATGCCGTTGCCGCAGATGTCGCGGCGGATCTTTTGTCGGAATCCGGCCTTCAGACCCAAATCGTGGCCACTTATATCACGCCTCCCGTCTATGACAAGATCCGGGCGGGGCGAATCGCCGCAGCGCCATCAGACATGACTGTCGACCAGGCAAGAATCGCTGTGGGCATGCTGGTCGACATTCTCAACGGGAAGCAAGCCGGTGAGGATTTTCCGTTTCGATCCGGGCCCCTCATCCCGGTCATCACCCTGAAGAACATCGACCAGTATTCCTTTGAACACCAATTCGGTCCCAGAGGATTCACACCGATCTTCAACCGATAACCTCGATCCGTCCATTCATATAAAAGGCCTCTTTCCGTCATGTCCGTTAAACAACGCATCGGTTTAGCATTTTTTATTCTTCTTACACTGATGACCGTCATGGCCGTATCAGCCTATCTCGCCATGGAACGTGCATCACAGGGCTTTTTCCAGTACCGGGAGCTGGCCCGGGACGCTTCCTTTGCATCCCAACTGCATGCCAGATTTCTCCGGGAGCGGGTAAGCGCCAATGATTTCATCATCACCTCTAAAAAAAGCTCCCTCCTCGCGTACCGGAAGATTCACGAGGAGACCGTGCGGGAACTCGACAAGGCCAAGGCCATACCATTACCCATAACTCTCCCCGACGCTGCGGTAAGCCTCCAGCGCCCGC
>CAZLKP010000539.1:678-1104 GCA_964560095.1 uncultured Bacteroidia bacterium | reverse complement strand
CGATAGACAACCAGGAGCGTCTCGCCATGCTAACCCGTGCCCAGGCGGCTCATGAAGAATACGGCCGCGCATTCTCCCAGATCAACAGCCTCCAGGAAAGAAGCGAAAAATTAGTGTACGAAGCGCGCAGCCTCGGAGAGGACATGATCAAAACCTTGAAGAGCCTGATCAATGACGCCTATGACCGGGGCGATATCGGCATCACTTATTACAGCTGGAACGCTTTGGGCCATTTGCTTTCCGGCAGGCTTTACGGGGCCACCTTTCTGGATACCAATGATCCAATCCTTATTGAAAAGCTCGATGAAGCGTTTCGCGATCTTGAAAATGTTATGCGGATACTGGTGAGCCTGCTGCGGACACCTGAGGAGCGCAAGGCACTGATCACCGTGCGCAAGGCGAGCAAGCTGTATCTCGAAAAAGCGC
>CAZLKP010000539.1:0-668 GCA_964560095.1 uncultured Bacteroidia bacterium | reverse complement strand
TCCGGCACCCTGGACCAACTCGGCCCGGCGATCGTTGAAAACATCAAGGACATAGACTCTTCAGTACACGAAGAACTGGAAGCCTTGGGGCCTCTTCTCGATGCCGAAAACAATCAACACCTGCAGGTCGTGATGTTAGTGGGCGTTCTTTTTCTGCTGATCGGCGGACTTGCGGCATTCTTCCTTGCAAGATCGATTATTCTGCCCCTGAACCGTTTGACCCGGGCTGCGGATCAGGTCGCTTCCGGAGAGATGGAGGTGATCATGGAGCCAGGAGCACCGTTCGAACTGGCCCGTCTCCAGGGATCCATCCTGATCATGCTGAAGACGATCAAGGAGAAAATCAGCGAAACTGATGCTGCCAATCGGGCAAAAGGTCATTTCCTGGCCAATATGAGCCACGAAATCCGCACCCCAATGAACGCCATCATCGGGATGACCTATTTAGCCAAACAGACAGAGCTTACGCCAGCACAATTTGACTACATAGCCAAGATAGAAAACTCAGCCAATGCCCTGCTTGGCATCCTAAATGACATTCTTGATTTTTCAAAAATAGAAGCAGGCAAGCTTGAAATAGAAAACATCGATTTCAATATACATAGCGTTATAGAGAATGTTACAACTCTTGTCGAGATTAAGGCCATTGAGAAAGGGCTTGAATTTGT
>CAZLKP010000538.1:0-2611 GCA_964560095.1 uncultured Bacteroidia bacterium | reverse complement strand
TTGAGCAGATGAATTTTCTCTTCAATGGTCATGTGAGACAGGAGATCGGCCACACGTTCCTCCATTGGCCGTCTATCATCTTCATAGACATCCAGTTCTCCGTTGCCATTTCGATCGCAAAAGGAATATCCAGCGACTGTGAGCGTTTCGAATTCTTTCTTTTCCGGATAGCCATCCTCAAAATCCAAGAACATGGATTTGAGATACAACCAGCCTCCCAGCGCCACCATGAGCACCAGTCCTACGACCGAGACGAGAATAATCAGAAAGCGTTTGAGTCCTTTGTTCATCGGTTGGGGCGAATTGATTAAAATCTGGCCTTAAGTATAGAAAAAAACATGATGACATGGCGGGGATACATTAAGTATTATGGACGAATGGCAATTCGTCCCAATGCTACGCAGCCATTGATTGTATAAATGCGTCTTTTCAAAAAGAAACCATCATGAACCACACAGTTCTTTCCCTTATTGCCGTTTCACTTCTCCTCTCCGCCTGCAACCGCAACGAAATTCAGGCCACCGATTCTCTCGAAGGAGAATGGATCATCACCGCCATCACCTCCTACTATGGCGATTTCTCCAACAATGGCTTCAGCCCGATTGAAACGGTGGAAGAAAGCGGACAACTCGGATCCATGAGCTTCGGGGAGGACTCGGTGAGCTATGAATTCACTCGCAATGATACCCTGTATGTAGGTAGCTCGTTGTGGATGCTTACAGAGGAAAAGGTGAATGAAGGCTTCTTTCGGGTGCCAAAATTCACCTTGGTTATGGGGGATGTATTTGTGTTTGAGGTGGCTTTTGGCAATCAGACAAAGAATGCCGAGCGGAATGCAACGGATATTACCCTCACGCGTGTGGTGGAGCAAAGAAATGGGCTCCTGGTGGAAATGGAGCTGGAGAAAGACTAAATTGCAACCAAAGCAATCAAGCGGTATATTTTGTTTGATACATTCGATCCGACAACCTACTCAAGCCCTATGGTCAAAGCCAGAATCATCGAAGATAAGCGATATTACAGACTGCGGAGCCGACAATTGCTGCTGTTTCTGGTTCCAGCCCTCCCCTTAGGGATCATCGTCAATGCCTATGATTTACCAGTGTGGATGGGGATCGGTGCGATCAGTCTGTACCTGTTGGCGTTTGGCTTCCTGATGAGAAATCAACGCCAGATCAAACGGCTCACCCAAAACCGACGCCTGGAAGCCAGCAACGAAGAAATCAGAATCATCGCTCAGAATGGCGACCTGCTTCAAACGTTCCGTGTGGAGGACCTGGATCTTGTCCGGATTGATTCCCCTCCTTCCCTTCCACAGGAATCCATCAAAGACATTGGTAGGGAACTCAGCGGTAATCCGAACACTAACATCCTCAGCCTCTCTGAAAATGGTCAAACACATACCTTCCACCTTGACATTGATTCACACTACATGGTGAAACAACTGGAAAAACTCCGGGAGGCCTGGCATGAGCCTATCCCCCAATCCTGACCATGCTGCGATTCTTCGTGTGGTTCTCTGCATCCTGAAAATCTTCGTCCAGCGTCATTCCGGCCCGGACATGTTGTTTCCGGAGTACATTGTCCCGAATCAACGGCTCGATGTCCTGCCCTTGTCGAAAGGGCGTCAACAGATCTGTCTCATCAGCGGAGAAGAGACAGTTTTTCAAACGGCCATTGGCCATCAGGCGGATACGATTGCACCCATCACAAAACGGATTGGTCACCGTAGAGATAATGCCAAAATGGCCTGCATAGCCTTTGATCTGGTAATTTCGAGCGGTGAAATTCGGTTCATCTTCCATTCGTTGAAGATGGTCACCGTGCCAGTTCCGAAGTTGTTCCAGAATGGATTCTTCGGAGACCATCTTGCCCATGTCCCAGTGGTTGCCGTCGAAAGGCATAAACTCGATGAAGCGCACATTCAGGTTCCGGTCCCGGGTCAACTCCACGAAATCAACGACTTCATCCTCATTCACATCTTTCATCAAGACCACATTGAGCTTGACCCGAAACCCTTTGTCGATAAGCAAATGAAGGTTGTTAATGGTGCGCTGATATTCTTTTCTGCGGGTCATCTCGAAAAAGCGGTCCTCCCGCAGCGTATCCAGGCTCACATTGATGTGATATAACCCACATTGGTCCAGGATATCCAGATAGCGATCGACCAGCACAGCGTTGGTGGTGATGGATAGTTTGACGGGCAAATCAGACAGGCCGGCCAGAATGTTGGGAATGTCTTTTCGCAACAGGGGCTCCCCACCGGTGAGCCTGATTTTGTTAACGCCGTGCCTGACGAAGAGGCCGGCAATTGCCACGATTTCTTCAGCGGCCATCATGTGTGACCGCGGAGTGAGGGACACACCTTCCACCGGCATACAGTAGGTGCAACGAAGGTTGCACTTCTCAATGAGCGAAATGCGGAGGTACGTATGGTTTCTCCCAAATCGGTCAACCAATACGTCAGAAGGCTTTATCATGGGTAAATGCAGGACCTTTCAAGACCGAAAATACATGAAAAAGATGAGGAAGCACAGCATCCAGGGATTCTCTTACGCCGGCGGTTGAGCCAGGCAAAGCCAGAATCACCGAGGTACCCATGATCCCAGCC